>DGXB01000033.1:0-2702 GCA_002396205.1 Bacteroidales bacterium UBA4243 | reverse complement strand
TGTGGGTGAACTCCCGGGTGCTCAAGCGCCACGGCATTACCGACGAAACGCCGGATCCCGTGCCAGGACTCAGCGTGTATGAGCGCAAGGACGGCAAGTTGACCGGCTATATCATTGAAGGCTCCGCGGAGGTACGCATCGTCCTGGACGGTTCCATGGACCTCAGTGACGAGCAGATTGACACCGCGCTCCAGGCGTGGATCGATTTCTCCGTGAGTCATGGTGTATCGGCGGTCTTTGACGCAGGTATTCCGGGCTTCCCCGAGTTCCATGAGCGGGTGTACCAGCGCCTGAAGGAGATGGACAAGCAAGGGAAACTCCCCGTCTATGTGGACGGCTGCTATGTGATTGCCGCCAACTGGCAGGCGGAGGAAGGCCTGAAGGAGCTCAAGCGCTTCCGGAAGGAATATGACACGGAGCACCTTAAAATCCACACCATGAAGATATTCATGGACGGTACGCAGAAAATCCATACCGCAGCGATGCTCACGCCCTATGTGGATGTCCCCGAAAAGGGTGCCACCGCTTTCAACAAGGAGGACCTCGCCGCCCTGATGGTCAAACTGAACGCCGAAGGCCTGGACCTGCACATGCACACCGTAGGCTCCGCCGCTTCCCGCGTGGCGCTGGACGCCGTGGAACTGGCCCGGAAGGAAGTCGGTGACAAGTTTACCATGAAGGTCACCTGCGCCCACCTGGAAGTGCAGGACGATGCGGACCTGGACCGTTTTGTCAAGTTGGGCGTGATTGCCAACTATACGCCCTGGTGGCACTCCGGCGACTACAGGGTGTGGGCCACCTGGCTGGGAGAAGAGCGTGCCCGCAAGCTATTCCGCTGCAAGACGCTATGGGACAGCGGTGCCCTGGTGACCTGGTCAAGCGACAACGTAGTTTACAATTTCGAGGTCTGGAACCCCTATTTAGGCATGGAAGTTGGCATGACGCGCCATATCACGGACAAGACCAAAGCCCCCGAATTTTGCAGAAGCGAAGCAGTACTCCCTCCTGAGGACCAGAAAATGAGCATTGAGGAAATGCTGCTAGGTTATACAATCAATGGAGCCAAACAGTTAGGCGTGGAGGCCACCAAAGGCTCCATCACCCCCGGCAAGGATGCTGATTTCCTCGTATTCGACAACGACCTGCTTACGGCAGAGCACGAGGGCTTTAGCTACAATATGCCGACGGAAGTGTATTTTGAAGGCAAGAAAGTAAATTAACACATTAACTTAACACATTCACACATAAATACCCCTATGAAACAAGAAAACAAGAAAGCCGTCAAGTGCAACAACGGGACCTTCGTCGGCAAGGAAACAGACGAACTGATCATCTGGAAGGGCATCCCCTACGCGACGCAGCCTGTGGGGAAGCTTCGTTGGAAAAAGGCACTTCCTGCCGCAGACAATGACGGCGTGTACGACGCGACAAAGCCCGGCCCCGTTCCCATCGGGCCAGTGAACGACACGATGGGAACGGCGGAGTTCGGCGAGGACTGCCTCGTGCTGAACATATATTGCAATACCAGCTGCACTGACAGCAAGAAGCCGGTCATGGTGTGGATTCACGGCGGCGGCTTCTGCGCCGAATCACAAGCGTCGCCCCTCTACGACCTTACCAGCATCGCCAAGCAGTGCCCCGACATCATATTCGTGTCCATCGACTACCGGCTCGGCTTCATGGGCTTCATGAACTTCGAGCGGGTTCCCGGCGGAGAGAACTTCAAGGAGGCAGGCAACCTCGGTCTGCTTGACCAGCTTGAGGCCCTCAGATGGGTACAGAAAAACATCGCCGGATTCGGCGGCAATCCCGACAACGTGACGATTTTCGGCGAGTCGGCAGGCTCGGCTAGCGTCACGTTCCTCCCGCTCATCGACGGAAGCGAGGGACTCTTCAAGAGAATCATCGCCCAGAGCGCCAACATCGCCTATTGCGACACGATGGAGCACGGCATCCACGTCACGCAGAACTTCCTGTCCGTAACGGGCTGCCAGACCATGGACGAGCTGATGGAACTCACCACCGAGCAGCTTGTAGACGCCTACCTGAAGGCATACACCATCGACAAGAACTGCCTCCTCGGCGGCGCCAACTTCCCGCTCCTCGACGGCGTCACACTGCCCGAGGATCGAGCGGACATGTATAAGATGTGGGGAGATGAGAAGCGGGCCAAGATCGATATGATGATTGGGTCCAACCAGGACGAGATCAGGTACTTCGTTCCGTTTGAGGGCGGCGAAGAAGGCTTCCTCAACACGCTGAGGTGGATCACCAAGCGAGACCGTGCACTGCTCAACGAGCAGGAGAAGGCCATGTACGACGAGTTCATGGCAACGCTCGCAAACGAAAGCGAAGGGAGCCGCTTGGAGCAATACTGCAACGACCTCAACTTCCGCGCTGGCAACACCAATATGGCCATCAGACACGCTGCCGCCGGTGGCAACACCTACATGTACTTCATCAAGAAGCCGGTGATAACCCCCGAGCTGGGTGCGATACACGCTGTCGAGATTACCTACCTGTTTGACACTTGCACATTGGACCCGATGGGGAGCGAAAAGATCGTCGGTACCGACGAGTGCGAGTTCCGCCACGTCGCAAAGGAGATGTGGGCCAACTTCGCCCGGACGGGCAACCCCTCCACCGACAAATACGAATGGAAGAAGTTCACGGGTGACGACCGCCAGACGATGGTCTTCGAC
>DGXB01000077.1:434-10251 GCA_002396205.1 Bacteroidales bacterium UBA4243 | reverse complement strand
TGCTCGATGGGGTTCTGCGTGGCCAACACGAAGAAAGGCTCCTGCAGCTTGTAGGTCTTGCCCGAAACGGTGATGCACTTTTCTTGCATGGCTTCAAGTAGTGCGGCTTGCGTCTTGGGTGGCGTGCGGTTGATTTCGTCGGCCAAGACGATGTTGGCGAAGACGGGGCCTTTGATGAACTTGAATTGCCGCGACTCGTCCAAGATCTCGGTACCCACGATGTCGGAAGGCATCAGGTCGGGGGTGAACTGGATACGGCTGAAACTCAAGCCCAAGGCTTTTCCAATCGTGTTGACTAACAAGGTCTTTGCCAATCCAGGTACGCCAACGAGCAGCACATGGCCTTGGCAGAAGATGGACAGGATGGTGTTGTGGATGATGTCATGCTGTCCGACGATGACTTTTCCGATTTCCTTGCGGAGGGTTTCATATTTCTCGACCAGTGCTTTGGCACCGTCGACATCATTTGCGTAGTTTGTCATTGAAAATTCCAATCGTAATAAAAATCGTTGTTCTTATAGCGCTCATCAAGGCGGATGTAGGCCTTGGCGGCTTTGTCTTTCACCCATTTGCCGATGGCTGCTTGGCGTTTCTGGCCTAAGGCCCAACTTTGGATGAGGTTGTAGTCGTCCTTAAGGTTGGCTTGGTGGGCTTCTTTCTTTGCCTTCACCATGACGAGGCGGAAAGCGTCGTTGTTCTCGTTGGTGGTCATCGGCACAGGGTCGCTGATTTCACCGACATCAAGGCGGCTGACGACAAAAGCTAAGTTTTTGTATTCAGGATAGTATTCTCCAAGATTGTTCATTTCTTGCAGGCTGAGCCAGTTTCCACCCGTGGCGGCGTTGCCAAGGTAGCCTCCGTTGTTCTTCGAGTCGTCGTCGCTGTATTTCTTGCAGGCCTCTTCGAAGGTCAAGTCGCCGTTGCGGATGAGTCTGGCCACGGAGTCGAGTTGGTTTTGGGCTTTTTCCAAGGCTTCCACAGGCACTTTTGCGGTCAGCAGGATGTGGCGGCAGTTGACGGCTTCGCCCTTGCGTTCAATGAGTTGTATGATGTGGAAACCAAATTGGGTCTCCACCACGTCTGAGATTTCGCCATCGCGGAGGTTGAAGGCTACGTTTTCAAATTCCGTTGCCCACACACCTCTGCCGGTCAGTCCGAGCTCGCCGCCCTGACGGGCCGATCCTGGGTCTTCGGAGTAAAGCACGGCCATGGTGGAGAAGCTGCTCTCGCCATCAAGGATGCGTTTGCGGATTTGGTAGAGACGGTCTTTCACCTGCAACTTCTCGTCGATGCTGACGGGCGGACGTTTCACTATTTGTACGATTTCAAAAGTGGGATCGATGGTCGGGAGGCTGTCTTTCGGAATGTCGCGGAAGAAATCTTTCACCTCTTTGGGCGTGACGGCTACGTTCTCCATGATCTTCGCCTGCACCTGTTCTTGCAGCATGTTGTCTTTCGAAGCTTGACGCACCTCCTCTTTGATCTCGGCCATGGTCTTGCCAAACATAGCCTCCAATTTGTCCTGCGATCCTACACGACTCACAAAACTTTGGATTCTCCGGTTCAATTCGGCTTCCACCTGATCGTCGGTCACGGTGATGCTGTCCATCTCGGCCTGGTTGAGCATGAGCTTTTGGAGCAGCAGGTCTTCGAGTATGCGAATCCGCACTTCCTTTCCAGTGCCTTCGGCCATGCCTTGCATCCTGTATTGCACGTATTGGTTTTCGATGTCGGATTGCAGAATGATGTTCTTTCCGACCACGGCCACCACCTTGTCAATCACTTGTGGCTCACGGTTTTGGGCCATCATCGGGAAGGCTAAAAGCATGAGTGCTATGATAATCCAGTGTCTATTCATTGATTTAAGATTCAAAGATTCAAGATTAAATATTCAAGATTTCAGATTTCAAATTCCTAATTTCAAATTCCTAATTTCAAATTCCTAATTCCTAATTCATCACTCCTCATTCTGCATTCCTCATTCCTCGTTGAAGGACGGCGAGCCTACATAGACCTCGAAGGCGTGTTCCTTTTTGGCTTTCTCGTAGACGGCTTCCTGCATCTTGCTGATCATGACTTGCTTGCGTTGGGCAAGGATGACGTTCTTGATGTTGTCGTGCACCATCTCCATGGGCGAGATGCTTTCTTCGAGCAGATAATCCACAAAACGCACCATATAAGTGTAGTCGCTCGTTTCGAAACGGACGAACTTGTTCTTTTTCAGGAAACTCTCTGCATTGAAGATCTCGATGGGGATGATGGAGGTCAGGTCGTCCAAACGGACCCAATGGTCGATGTCCAAGTAGCTTTTGGCCGCGTAATAGGTGGCATGGACGTCGATGTTTTGCAGCAGTAGGGTGTCGGGGTCGCTCAGCAACTTCTGGAACATGGCTTTTTGTTTGCCGTCAAGGTCTTCCTTGAGGATGACGTAGGCCACGCGCACCATGGTGTTGCGCAGCTGGAAGTCTTCCTTGTTTTGCTCGTAATAGTCGGCTATTTCGTTTTCGCTGACTATGGTGTCGAGCTTCTGGTTGATGAGCTGGCTCTCGTAGGCATAGATGACCAACGAATTTCGGTATTCCTCGATCTGCTTGTTGAGGTTGAGCGCTTCCTTGTCGAGGTTGCTTTCGGCTTGATGGATAAGCACTTGCCTTCTGACCCACGAGTCGATGAAGGCACTCACACGCTGTATGCTGTCGATGGTGGAGGTGTTTTCGGGCACAATCCCTTTGAGGTCCGACTCGTAGAGGTACTTGCCATAACACTCGGCCACGACGACTTCCTTCGAGTTTTTCTCAAAGTAGTCGCAACAGCTCAGCAGCAGGAGGGAAGCGATACCGATAATTGCGCTTAGTCTCTTCATTTATAGAGCTTTCTGACTTTGTCGAGCACTTTCTCGTTGATTTTCACGGGATAGCGTTCCTTCAGCGACTGCACCCAGTTCTTTTCCAGTTCCACTTGGTAGTCGGAGGTGACGAGGCCACGGGCTTCCTTGAGGGTCTTAGGCTCGGGATTGCGCAGCTCGCGGATGCACACGATGGTCGTCGACTGGTCGACGGTGGAGGCGATTTCGTTTCTCACGCCCACTTTCCATTCGGTTTGGTCGACAAATTGGTTGTCGCCTTTTTGGTAGTATCCCCTGCGCACGAAGGCATACTTGATGGAGTCGTGTTGGATGGCGCTGCGCAGGCTGTCGAGTTCGATGCCGCTGTCGAGCAGGGCCTTCACCTTGGGCAACGACTCTTCGCGCGTCACCGTGATGATGGTGGCGTAGGCGCGGTTGCCCCACATGTATTTGGAGGCGTTGCGCTCGTGGAACTCCTTCAGGCCGGTGGTGTCTTTCACGGCCTTGTCCCACACCTCGCGGTCCATCAGGTCGAAGAGCATGATGCCATCCTTGTATTCCTGCACCAATTCCTTGAATTCTGGATATTTCTCCTCAAGATGGGCGTCAGCATAGTCCATGATGGTGGTGTTGGAGAAGGTCTCGTAGAGCTGGTAGGCGTATGTGGCAGGGGTGACGTATTTTTGCGCCTTCATGTTTTCCTTGATGTAGCCGACGAAGTCGCTCACCTTGGTGGGCTTGCCTTCGATGGTGAACAGCGTGGCGTTCATGTCGACGCTGGCGGCAGGTTCATAGGCCGCACGCAGGATGGTGCTGTCGACGGTGGCCAAGAAAGTTTCCAGGTTCTTGTCGTTCTGCTTGAACTTGTATTCGCTCTTCACTTGCTTGAGCACCACTTCTTCTGACTTCTTGGAACGCATGTCTTTCTCGATGCGCTCGCTCAATCCCTTGCTTTCCTTCTCGAACGAGCCCACACCGCTCTTGCCCAACAGCTTGATGATGTGGTAGCCGTAGTTGGTGCGCACGGGTTTCCCGATTTCGTTGATGTCCAACGATTTGCAAACTTCGATGAACTCAGGCACGATGCGGCTCACGGTGAAGTTGCTCAAGGCTCCTTGGCGGCTGACGGTGCCTTTGTCGTCGCTGTATTGGGCCACCATCTCGTTCCAGTTCTTGCCGTCTTGTTCCATCAGTTGCTTGTAGATGTTGTCGGCTTTCTGTTTCATGGCTTCTACGTCCTCTTTGGGAGCGTTGAAGGGCAGCTGGAGGAAGATGTGGGCGGCCTGGATGGTACCCATGGCATCGGTCACGCTTTGCACCTTAATGATATGGTAGCCGAAGTCGCTGCGGATGGGCATTGAGATTTCGCCTTCCTTGGTGTTGTAGGCGCCAGTCTCGAAGGGATACACCATGTCGAAGACGGTGAAATAGCCGAGGTCGCCGTGGTTGCCTGGGCTGGCCGGACGCTGGTCGGAGGCTTCCCAGCCTTTGGCCGACGGGTCGTCGGAGTATTGGTCGGCTAACTTCCCGAAGTCGGCGCCTTTGGCGAGGGCTTTCTTGCGGATGTCCATGGCCTTGTTGTAGGCCCTCAGCGTGTCGGAGGGCAGGGCGTTCTTGTCGCAACGGACGAGGATGTGCGAGGCACGGATGTCTTTCAGCTTGCGTTGGTAGGCTTCCTGCATAAGCTCGTCGGTGATGTCGTCGCTGCTCATGAAGGGCTTGGCCAACTGCTTGCGATAGCCCGCCAGCTCTTTCTGGAACTTGGCGCTGGTGTCTAATTGCAGGCGCTCGGCTTCCATCACTTTCATGCGGAAGGTGGTGAAGAGTTCGAGGTAGTCGTCGACCGACTTCTTCTCGATGACGTCGCTCTTGAGGTTGTTCTTATAGTAGACGTCGCAGAATTCCTTCGCGGTGATGTCTTGGTCGCCAATGGTCATCAGGACCTGCTTGTCGAGTTTCGATTGGGCGGTTGCAAATAGGGCAGGCACGACAAATGATGCCAATGCAAACAGTTTCAAAAAGTTACGCTTCTTCATTTCAGTATTTGTTTTGTTTCTTGTTCAATAACGCAAAATGTAGGAAATTATTTCAACGAGCCTTCCACTTCGAGGCCTTCGTTGAGCACGAGCAGGTCGGTGACATTGATGGCATCGAATACGGTTTTCACTTGTTCGATTTGGTCGAGGTGCAGCATGAGGCGGCTCTCGGGACGTTTCTCGATGAGGCCTGCCGGAATCTTGTCCTTCAGCAGGCTGAGCACGGTGGTCAGCAACTTGTCGGTGCCAAAGCCCGCGTCGACGCTCACCAATAAGTCGCTGCCAACCAACTCAATAAAGGTCAGGTTGGCGGAGATGTCCTTCTTGATGAAGCCCAAATTGAGCGGATAGGTCACGCGCACAGTTTTTGAGTCAAGGAACGAAAAGCCAATGTTTTGATTGGCTTTTTCGGCGATGAGGCTTTGCAGCTCTGGAAACGAGATGGACGCTTTCATCAGCTTCTCTTGCTATAGTTGGGGGCTTCCTGGGTGATGGTCACGTCGTGTGGGTGGCTTTCAAGGATGCCCGAGTTGGTGATGCGGATGAACTTGGCTTTCTTCAGTTCTTCGATGGTGTGCGAGCCCGTGTAACCCATGCCCGAGCGCAGACCGCCTACCATTTGGTAGACCACTTCGGAGAGCGTGCCTTTGTAGGGGACGCGACCGGCGATGCCTTCGGGGACGAGTTTCTTCACGTCTTCCACGTTGTCCTGGAAATAACGGTCCTTCGAGCCTTGCTGCATGGCTTCGAGCGAACCCATGCCACGGTAGGTCTTGAACTTGCGGCCTTCGAAGATGATGGTGTCGCCCGGCGACTCGTCGACGCCAGCGAAGAGCGAACCGGCCATGATGGAGGAAGCTCCGGCAGCCAAGGCTTTCACGATGTCGCCCGTGTAGCGGATGCCACCGTCGGCGATGATCGGGATGCCAGTGCCTTCCAATGCCTTGGCGACGTCCATGACGGCGGTGAGCTGCGGCACGCCAATGCCGGCCACCACACGCGTGGTGCAAATGGAACCGGGTCCGATGCCCACCTTGATGGCATCGGCACCTGCCTCGGCCAAGGCCTTGGCGGCTTCGGCGGTGGCGATGTTGCCCGCCACGATGTCGATGTCAGGATAGTTGTTCTTCAGGTTGCGCACCATGTCGATGACGCCTTGCGAATGGCCATGGGCCGTGTCGACGACGAGGGCATCAACGCCGGCGTCGACCAAGGCGGCGGCACGTTCGAGCGTGTTGGCAGCGATGCCCACGGCAGCGGCCACACGCAGACGACCGCGCGAGTCCTTGCAGGCGTTGGGGCGTGCCTTCACCTTAATGATGTCTTTATAAGTGATGAGGCCGACCAAATGGTTGTCCTTGTCGACTACGGGCAGCTTCTCGATCTTGTGCTCTTGCAGGATGTCGGCGGCTTTCTCGAAGGAGACCTCCGTCGTGGTGATGAGGTTTTCCTTGGTCATCACCTCGGCGATGGGACGGTCGAGGCCGCGTTCAAAACGTAAGTCACGGTTGGTGACGATGCCAACGAGCACGTTTTGGCTGTCCACTACAGGGATGCCACCGATGTGGTATTCGCTCATCAGGTTGAGGGCGTCGCGCACGGTGGCGTCCACATGGATGGTCACAGGGTCGCTGATCATTCCGTTCTCGGCGCGTTTCACCTTGCGCACCTCGGCGGCTTGCTTGCCGATGGTCATGTTCTTGTGCAACACACCGATGCCGCCTTCCTGTGCGATGGCGATGGCCATGCGGCTCTCCGTCACGGTGTCCATACCGGCGGAGACCACGGGAATGTTGAGGTCGATGTGGCGTGAGAACTTGGTTTTCAGGCTGGTTTCACGGGGAAGAACATTACTATAGGAAGGGACCAAGAGGACATCGTCGTAGGTCAGGCCTTCGCCAACAAATTTTTCAGGATCAAGTGTCATGGCGTTTAGATTTTATTAATCTGCAAAGGTAGGGATTTTTTTTGTAGGATAAGCAAAAAAAGAAAAAAAGCCGTCTGTTTTGGCGGCTTTTTGTGCAAAATCAGGGATAAAACTCGATGTGGCTGCTGCCCGAGTTGCCGTTTTTGACGATGCGGATTTGTGTAGTGATATGCTCGTCTGACGTCAAGGTGTCGGTGTGGCTGATAACGCCCACTTTTTTTCCTTGGTTCGACTGGAGCATGGCAAGCGAGTCGACCACCACTGCCAACGTGTCGGCATCAAGAGTGCCGAAGCCTTCGTCTATGAAGAGGTTCTCGCAGGAATTGGTGCGCGATGACAGCGACGACAAGCCCAAGGCCAAACCTAAACTGACGATGAAGGTCTCGCCGCCCGAGAGCGAGGTGGTGTCGCGCACGTCGTCGGCGCGGTCGTGGTCGATGACGCGGAGGCCCAAGGAGTTTTTCACCTGGACAAGTTCGTAGCGACTGTTGAACTTGCGGATTTCGGCGTTGGCGTGTTCGACGAGGAAACTCAAAGTATAACATTGCGCGATTTTGCGGAGGGTCTTCCCATCGGAGCCGATGGCAGCGTTGATGGCCGTCCAGTCGTCTTTCAATTGGGTCAAGCGATCCAATTCGGCGGCATTGTCGCCCATTTGGCGCACGGCATCTTCATGGTTCTTTAACCTTGTCCTTGCGTTGACGAGGGCTTCGTTTGGACCGCGACCTTGCAGTTCGTTCAACTCATTGAGCAAATCGTCGCGTGATTTCTCACGTTGTTGTATTGTTGCCATGAAATTATGCATATTCTGATTTAAGCTACAAAGATACGAAAAAAACTTTAGGTCGTTTCCGATAATCAGATAAAAGAAAACTCCTACGGAGTATAACCCATTGGTTCTTTGTGTTTTTGTTATTAAAAGAAGGCTCCTACGGAGCGGTTTTTGGGTAAGAGCGTCAATCCAAGCCCTGAAGGGGCGATAGCAACACGAGGCAGGCGGTGTAAACCCCTGCCGACAAAAACCGCCGACAAAAACCGCATCGGGCGATTTCAATCCCCGCGATCACAGCAGCATGTCAATCCCAGCAACCAAATGGAGCGGGATCGCGTTGCCGTCGGCCATCACGAGGCAATGGTTGTAGTCGTCGATGGCTTTCAGGTGGCCTTTGAGGGTCTTGTAAGCACCACCTTCTTTTCGCGCGTCAGACTCAAAAAAGGTGACGGCGATAGTGGGATGCTGGCCCATCGTTTCGCGAAGCTGGGCGAGGGTCTGGTTCAGTTTTTCGTTGGTCTCGTCGTCGAGTTCCATCTGGGTGTCGGTCAGGCGGGCGGTCTCCCGAAGGGCTTCGGCGTGTCCCGTCAGCGCGGCGAAGGGCGCAAACTGGGCCGCACGGTTAGCCATCGGCATCTGCGGATGCGTTGCCGAAACGTGGTGCGGCAGGTTGATGATGTCATCGTAATTGTCAGTATTCATAGCACTAATCTTTTATTATCTGGACTGCTTCGTTCCTCGCAGTGACGCAAAGCGTAAACTCAAAACTAAGCTAAGTGTCCTCCAATCTGTCGATTACGTTCCTTGGCCGTTGCGCCTTCCTCGAAGTTGAGGCCTTTCAGGATGGCGTTCTTGCCGAATTTCGCCTTGATTTCGAGCAACGCTTCTTGCACTTTTCGTTCCTTGGCCAAGTCCTCGGCTTGTGCCTCGTTTTGCTGGCTTTTGGCCTCATAGTCAGTGAAGAGGTCGAGTTGTTCAGGTGCTGACGGTATCTCAGCCGCCTTTTCTTCGCCGATGACGTGGGTGGCGGTGATGTTGATGCGCCTGATCAGCAGGTTGGGGTTCACTATCTTTGTATATAGGTCGCCAGTGGCGGCGGTGATGGCTTTCGTAGATGAAGTGTGGCGTTCCAGATTGGCCGTCCCGTGGGCGTGTTTCGGCACCTGCCTCCCGTAATAATCCGTCGTGATGGGGCCGATGTACTTCTCGCGCAATGTCGGGTTGGTCAGGTTTTCGGCGTCGTAGCTGATGGTCAGCACGATTTGGTCGGTCACGAGGTGATGCTTCACCAGGTTCATCGACATTTCGTCGGCCATTTCCATCACCACGACCTTCGCTTTCTTGTAGTCGTAGCCTTCTTGCAGCACCTGCCCGTTGCTGAGCGAGTTGGTGTCGGGCTTGTAGGCCTTCACGTCCTGCATCGTGACGGGTTCCCAGCCCCAGGCATGGTCGATGAGCAGCTCTGCATTCACGCCAAAAAGCCGATACAGCAGTTCTTCGTTCTCAATCGAGCAGCGGGCCAATTTGCCCATCGTGTCGATGCCGTTTTGCTCCAAACGTTGGGCGATGCCTTTGCCCACGCGCCAAAAGCTGGTCAAGGGTTTGTGGTCCCAGAGTTTTTGGCGGTACGACATTTCGTCCAATTCCGCGATTCTCACGCCATCTTTGTCAGCGGGAATGTGTTTGGCCACGATGTCCATGGCCACCTTGCAGAGGTACATGTTGGTCCCGATGCCCGCCGTAGCGGTGATGCCGGTTTCTTTCAGCACGTCGCGAATCATCTTCAGGGCCAACTCGTGGGCGGTCATTTTGTAGCTTTCTAAATAGTGGGTCGCGTCGATGAAGACCTCGTCGATAGAGTAGGGGTAGATGTCCTCGGGGGCGATGTATTTGAGGTAGACCTGATAGATGCGCGTGCTGTATTCGATGTAGTAGGCCATGCGGGGCTTGGCCACGAGATAGTCCAGCTCCCATTCGGGATGGGCTTGCAGCTCAGGCTCGAAGCATGATTTTCCCGTGAAACGATAGCCGGGTGCCTTCCATCGCCTCGCGTTGTTGGCTTCGGCCACTTTCTGCACCACTTCGAAGAGTCGTGGACGGCCGCCCGTGCCGTAGGCCTTCAGCGAGGGCGACACGGCGAGGCATATCGTCTTGTCGGTGCGGCTTTTGTCGGCCACCACGAGGTGGGTCGTCAGCGGGTCGAGGCCGCGCTCGACGCACTCCACCGAGGCGTAGAA
>DGXB01000077.1:0-380 GCA_002396205.1 Bacteroidales bacterium UBA4243 | reverse complement strand
ACCGAGGCGTAGAACGACTTCAGATCTATTGCTATATAAATGTGATGAGGCATGGACAACGTTTGGTTTAGATTCCGCTGCGACTTCCATCTTGGTCATTGCGTTTTGGCGAAACGGGCTGCAAAGATAACCAAAATATTTCTGATTATTCGTGGCAAATTGGTGGTAATTCGTGTTTTTTAGGAAGCAGAAATCGCCTCGATAAGCCTTGCTTTCAACACGAATTTTCATGAATCATTCACAAATGGTCATGAATTATTATTTCTGATCATTCGTGGCAAATTTGTGGTAATTCGTGTACAATACAATATAAAAACAAAACCCGCTGTATTTCAGCAGGTTTCATTGATGTTTGTGGAGATGGAGGGAGTCGAACCCTC
>DGXB01000117.1 GCA_002396205.1 Bacteroidales bacterium UBA4243 | reverse complement strand
CGAACCCTCGTCCAAACAAGGAACCCCCAGGCTTTCTACATGCTTATTCCGCTGTTGGTTTTCGTGCCGCGCAACGAAGCGAACGCCGTAGACGCGACCTTATCTCCTAAGTTTCGCCGCACCGTCGGAGCGCCAGTGCAGCTATCCCGAAATTGCTTAGCACCTCGTGCTCAGGCCGGAATCAGGAATCTCCACCTGCGAGATGTCTCGTCCGCTCACCTTGTGTGCGGATTAAGCCAGTGATCTACTGTACTTCAATCAGGCAGCGAGAGCGTAGTTGTTTTCGCCAATTACTTTTTTGCAGTCAAGATTAACGAGCGTCACTGCGAGGCTCGGCATGCTTACATGACAATTCGTCTTGCTGTCAAAACCATACATCCCCTTTCGTTGACTGGTTGCCGTGCTTTCAAACGGGCTGCAAAATTACACCTATTTTCAATATCCCGCAAGGGCATCTTGAAAAAAAACTTCTGACGCAAACGTTGCACTCCAACAAACTCCCAACTAATTCAGCGGATTACCAAACTGCATCACATCGTCCTTCGTGATGGGGCTGCCGCAGAGGATGACCAAACGCTCCACGATGTTGTGCAATTCGCGGATGTTGCCCGTCCATTGGTAGTGCTGCAAAGCCTCGATGGCCTCAGGCTCAAACTCGGGTGCGGCTTTGCCCATGTCTTGTGCGATTCTCTCCACGAAGCTCTGTACCAGCAGCGGGATGTCGTCCTTGCGCTCGCGCAAGGGTGGCACTTGGATGACGATGACGCTCAAGCGGTGGTAGAGGTCCTCACGGAAGTTGCCCTTCTCGATTTCCTCCTTCAGGTTTTTGTTGGTGGCGGCCAAAATCCTTACGTCGACGGGGATTTCCTTCTCGCCGCCCACGCGCACAATCTTGTTTTCCTGCAAGGCACGCAGCACCTTGGCCTGGGCCGAGAGGCTCATGTCACCGATTTCGTCCAAGAAGAGCGTGCCGCTGTCGGCCAGCTCGAAGTCGCCCTTGCGCTGCTTGATGGCCGAGGTGAAAGCACCTTTCTCATGACCGAAAAGCTGGCTTTCAATGAGTTCCGAAGGGATGGCAGCGCAGTTCACCTCGATGAAAGGCCCTTTGCATCGCGGGCTAAGCTCGTGCAGCTGTCGGGCGACGAGTTCCTTGCCTGTGCCGTTCTCGCCAGTGATGAGCACACGCGCATTGGTGGGGGCCACTTTTTCGATCATGTCCCTCACTTCCATCATGGGTGCCGACTCGCCGATCATCTGGCTTTGGAGTCTTACGGCTTTTTTCAAGACCTTGTTTTCTGTGGCCAAGTTCTTCTTGTCCAAGGCGTTGCGCAGGGTGATAAGCAGACGGTTGAGGTCTGGCGGCTTGGGAATGAAGTCGAAGGCGCCTTTCTTGATGGCTTCCACGGCGGTCTCGATGGTGCCGTGGCCCGAGAGCATGATGACGGGCACGTCCGATTCCTTTCGGATGGCTTCAAGGGTCTCGATGCCGTCCATCTCAGGCATCTTGATGTCGCAGAAAACGGCATCAAAGTCGTGGTCTTTAATGAGTTGCAGGGCATCCATGCCAGTCGAGGCATCGTCCACCTGATAGTTTTCGTTTTCCAATATATCACGCAGCACCCTACGAATGGGTGCCTCGTCGTCGATGATGAGGATCTTGGTCATCTTGTTGAATTTTGCGCAAAGATAGTGGTTTTTTCAATATGTGAAGTGGGATTTATGATAGGTCATACCGTAGAGTGTATCGAGCCTGTTGCGGTTAATCCGCAAAGGATAAGGCTCCATCACGCGGCGCAGCACCGTGTCGCGCTCCCCGAGTTTGTCGGCCAGCACGTCGCCGTCAACAATCGGGTGGCCAATGTCAGCCAAGCCGCCGTTGCCTATGGCCGAAGCGAGACGCTCCGTGCCGGCAAAGTAGTGCTTGGTGTAGCCCGTGGCCGCGCAGGGAATTTGAATGTTGAAAACACTATGGTTGATACATGGCCCACAACGGGTTCTCATATTGATATAGTTATGTGATGTTATATTCTCCATATTCAGTTCAGCTTTTTACAGCATAAGCCTCGATAGATAATACTTTGTATTACCATGTTCAATTAGATACCCCTTCTGTTATTTCTAATAAATATTGCCCATCACTTTTTTTTGTTACCATGAAAATCTGGTCCAAATATATATATCCGCTTACTTTAACAATGCTTCCATCAAATAAACCTTCCCCGTATACAATGCTAAAATCACGAAAAGAAATTTTTGTATTATAATCATTGAAATTGTATTCATCATCATATACAACTTTGTTGTTCTTAACTAAAATAATCCTACACGTTTCAGAATCATGCCCTATCAATGTCATTTCAGGTTTTTTACATTTTCCGTAGTCTTTTATTCCAATAATGTTTTGTATTCCTGTTAAAGGGATTAGAGAATTAAAAACATACATTGTATCGTAGTCTGTTTCTAGTGCTTGGTTTAAATCGATAAAACATGTATCGACCGTTCTCAAATCACAGTGGTTTTTAATATATCTTTCTATTTTTTGGGGTGTATGTGCACAACTATTTAACATTAAGACCACTATAAAACCAATCAAAACAATAGCATTATTTTTCATATAGTTATTTATTTAAACCGTTATTCCCTTTTTATTTATCTCGTGTCGGGCTGGGTCATGGCATACAGCGTATCAAGCCTGTTGCGGCTGATGCGCAATGGATAAGGCTCCCGTTCCAGCGAATTTGCAATTCGCTGGTGTCGAGCATGGGGATTTGCAATCCCTTTTTATGGCAGTGGCTTTCATGGCAAAAGAGTCTTTGTCGGCGGCAAATATAGCAGTTTTTGGGAAATAACAAGGAAGAAGTGTTTGCTTTTTGCAGAACTGGATTTTGAATTTTTGAATTTTAAATCTTAAATCTTGAATTTTCTTATTATTTTTGCCTCCAAATTCAATAGAAATGAGAAGATTTACATTGATTTTCAGCTTCTTGCTGCTTTCTGCGTTGGCCTTTGCCCAAGACACCCTTCCGGCACCTACTTCCTATCGCGTCAACAAGGTGTCATTCAACATGGTACGGGTCGAGAAGGGCGGCTTTTGGATGGGCGCGCAGCATATGGACACAGCCGAGTTCAACTACGACCGCAACTCGCTCATTGACGAAGTGCCCGTGCATCATGTGACGATTCGCGACGATTTCTACATCGGCCAGACTGAAGTGACACAGAAACTATGGAAAGAGGTAATGGGCTACAATCCAAGCCGTTACAAATGCCCAAAACGTCCTGTGACCAATGTCAACTATTTTGAGGTTCAGGAGTTTTTGCGGCGCATCGATAGCATCACGGGGATGCAGTTCCGCCTGCCTACCGAGGAGGAATGGGAGTATGCCGCCCGTGGTGGAAAAAACTCGCGAGGCTATATCTACAGCGGTGGCAAGGATGTCGATCGCGTGGCATGGCATAATGGCAACGCCCGCAAGACCAAGAAGGTGAAGAAACGCACGGCCAACGAGTTGGGCATCTACGACATGAGCGGCAACGTTTGGGAATGGTGCTCGACGAAATACCGTTTCTATGACGCTGAGCGCAATGCCAAATTAGGCAAGGACGGCGAGATGTACATCATTCGCGGCGGAGCCTGGCAACTGCCTAAGACGATGGCGCGTGTGTCGTGGCGCGGCAAGCGCCTGCCCGACTTGAAGAATTCGTTCGGGGGCTTCCGTCTCGCTCTCGATGCGCGTTATGTCAAGGAAAAGGAAGAAGAAGCTGAACCAGAAGTGATTATGACTGAAGGGGAGGCTTCGGAGGAGTGATTTTTCAGCTTTTTATGGATTGTTTCGGTCGTGCCTCCCTCGCAATGACGTTTACTGCTACGAGGACGTCATTGCGAGCAAAGCGAAGCAATCCAGAAAACCTATTGTGCAAAATGGCTTAACGAACTGTCGAATTGCTTTTCGGCGTAAGCCTTAGTTTCTTGGCTTTGTAGTTGATGACGGCCTTGTGCCGTTTCAGCAAGTCGCCACCGAGGATGCCGTCGATGCGAGGTAGGCCGAGTTTGTCGTACATCTCATGGATGTTCTCCAAGTCCAAGGCTACGGCTTCGTAGTCATGGATTTCCATTTCCCCTATCGAAAAAACGTCAATGTTGAAAGTGGCGCTTTCCAAGTCGGAGCTGCCCACGCCAGCCGTCATGCCTTCTTTTTTCTCAAACTGCAGGTTCTCGATAAAGGTGGCGATGGTCTTGGGGTCGAAGACGGAGCGCGACGCGCCCGTGTCAATCAGGAAGTTGGCTTCCTTGCCATGGATCATGCCTTTCACCATGACATGGAAGCCTTCTCCCTCGATGTCAAGCAATTGCAGTGGAACTTCGATATAACGTCGCATCAGAAGTTGGGCTTGATGGCGTATTTCTTGTAGAAGTCCTTGATGACTTTCACGGCTTCGTCGGCAGTGTCGACGATGTGGAAAATGTCGAAGTCTTCTTCCTTGATCATGCGGTCTCTTAACAAGGTGTTGCGGAACCAGTCAATCAGTCCTTTCCAATATTCCGAGCCGACGAGGACGACGGGAAAGTCGACCATCTTGTTGGTTTGGATGAGGGTGATGGCCTCCGACAGCTCGTCCAAGGTACCGAAGCCGCCAGGCATGGCGATGTAGCCCTGAGCGTAGCGCATGAAGATGGTCTTGCGGACGAAGAAATGCTCGAATTCGATGTTCTTGTCGTGGTCGATGTAGGGGTTGAAGTGCTGCTCAAAGGGCAGGTTGATGTTCAGTCCCACGCTGGTGGCACCGCCTTGTTGGGCGCCTTTGTTGCCAGCCTCCATGATGCCAGGACCGCCACCGGTGATGGTGCCGAAGCCGTAGTCGGCTAATTTTTCGGCAATCTCAACGGCCATTTCGTAGTATTTGTCGCCAGGTTGGGTGCGTGCCGAGCCAAAGATGGCCACGCAAGGACCGATTCTCGACATCTTTTCCATGCCTTCCACAAACTCGGCCATGATCTTGAACACCGACCATGAATTGTGGGTCTTGATGTCGTTCCATGATTTGGGGTGGAAGCTGTCGCGGATGATTTGTTCTTCTTTTTCTGTTATTGGCATAAAAATTCAATATTTAAGATTCAAAATTAAAAATTTTCGTATTTTTGCAGCGTCAAAACGCGAATGTAGCTCAGTTGGTAGAGCATCAGCTTCCCAAGCTGAGGGTCGCGGGTTCGAACCCCGTTATTCGCTCGCAATGTAGAGACGTGCCATGGCGCGTCTCTACATTTGTTTTATGGCGTTATTCCATCGGAGTACCGCACTCAGGGCAGAACTTGCCCGTCGCCTCGGTGCCGCATTTCGGGCAGCGTTTCGGACCTACGGCGACCAATGGCGTGCCGCATTCGGGGCAGAATTTCCCCGAACTCTCAGTGCCACACTTCGGGCATTTCATCGTTTGCTTCGGAGCCGGGGCCGGTGTGCCGCATTCGGGGCAGAACTTGCCCGTGATGGGAGTGCCGCACTTCGGGCAGGGAACACCTTGCTGGGCAGCACCACCGCCACCGCCTTGGTTGTAGGGGTCGTAGTTGACCTGTCCGCCTTGGCCGTTCCAAGCGTTTTGCATCACGCTGCCCGTCATGCCGCCGCTGCCCATGTTGGCCATGCCGAGACCCATGAAGGCACCTGCCGCACCAGCTTCGTTGCCAGCCGCGGTCTGCATGACGTCGATGATCTTGCCTTGTTGCATCATGGAGTTCGAACTGTACTCGTAGCGGTCAATCTTCTGCTGGCTGGCTTCGTCGAGCGAGACCGACTCGATCGTGAAGCTGATTAGCTTGACGCCACGGCGGCGTATGGGCTCGTCGAACACGCGCTCGTCCATCACCTGTTTGATCTCGTCGGTGTAGCTCGGCAGTTCGAGCACAGGCACACGATGCTTGCTGTTGCCCATCTCGTTGAGCACATTTTGGAACGAGGCAATCACCTCGCTGCGCATCTGCTCGGTGATGTCCTGTTTCTTCACCACGTTGGCAGTTCCGGCATGGTTGCGCATGAAAACGGCCACGTCGTCGAGCTGGAAGGTGTATTTGCCGTAGCAGCGCACATTGACGCCCATGGGTTGCAGCGATCCAGTCATCTGGTTCGGGATGGCGTGCGACCAGTCTTGGAAGGGGACAGGAGTGGCGGTACCAAACTTGTTGTCTAAGACTTCCTTGATGTTGAAGAAGAACACGGCCTGTTCCTTGGCGGGAGTGCCGCCGTAGGTGAAACGCTGCCACATTTCCTTGAAGACAGGACCGAACTCGCCTGCGAAGAACGAAGGCGACGAGCTTTGGTCGAAGGTGTAGACGCCTTCCTCGGCGGTGGCATCGAGCACCGAGCCGCTGTCGTAGATGACGGCCACCTGGCCGGGGGCCACGAGGATGCGGCTGCCTTTCGAGATCTGACCCGAGCTGGTGGTTTGCTTCACCATGAGGGTGTCCATGTCCATGTTGTCACATTTGATGAGATCCAACCATTGGTCACGCAAGGTGCCACCGATTGATCCTACTATTGCTTTGATAAGTCCCATTTGGTAGTAAATTAATTGTTTATGATTGATTTAATATTCAAGATTCAAAATTCAAGATTTAAAACTCCACATTCTTCACTCCAAACTCTACACTCTACACTCTAA
>DGXB01000112.1 GCA_002396205.1 Bacteroidales bacterium UBA4243 | reverse complement strand
GGCACCAACGACAAGGCCGGCGGCCTCTGGAACCTCATCCGCTGGACCAGCCCCCGCGCCATCAAGAACACCTTCGTTCCCGCTGCCGCTTACGGGTATCCGTTCTTGGCACAAGAATAATTGTCAATGGGTAGAGACGTAGCGCGCTACGTCTCTACAACGACAAAACCTCATGAAAAATCCGCTGAAATTATTTGGCGGATTTGTTTTTTTCATATCTTTGCATCGCAAATGTAAATGATGATTTATATAAACAACCGTTAATATTATGAAATTTTACGACAGGGAAATGGAGCTGGAGCTACTGCTGCAAAGCGAGAAACAAGCCGAAAGGTCGGCAGTGTTCACCGTGCTGACAGGACGTCGCCGCGTGGGAAAGACCTCGCTGATTAACAAGGCTTTGGAAGGCAAGAACGTGGCTTATCTCTTTGTCTCGAAAGACAGCGAGGCGGTGCTTTGCTCCAAGTTCCAGCAGACGCTCAAAGAGCAATTGGGCATCGAGGTGTTTGGCCAAATCAGCCGCTTCCGCGATTTGTTCGAAGTCATCATGAAAGCATCGTTGCAACGGCAGTTCACCGTTTTCTTCGACGAGTTCCAAAACCTCCAAAAAGTGAATCCCGCCATCTTCAGCGAGATACAAGACCTTTGGGACCGTTACCACAGGGAATCGCACCTGCACTTGGTGGCCTCGGGCAGCATCCAGTCGCTGATGAAACGCATCTTCGAGGACGAGAACGAGCCGCTCTATGGCCGCCCCACCTCCAGGTTCACCCTCCTCCCCTTCCGCATCGAGGTGCTGAAGCAAATCCTGCGCGACCACAGCCCCAACTACAAAAACGAAGACCTGCTCTGCCTCTACATGATTACGGGCGGCGTGGCCAAATACGTGGAGCTGCTCATGGATGCGCAATGCTACACCAAGGAGAAGATGCTCAACTACGTTTGCCGCCCCGATTCCTATTTCCTCACCGAAGGCCGCGACCTGATGAGCCAAGAGTTCAGCGACGAAAGCAACACCTATTTCTCAGTGCTACAACTGATTGCCGCAGGCATGACCAAACGCAGCGAAATTGACGGTGCCATGCAAAAGGACATGGGCGTGTATTTGCAGAACTTGGAGAAAAACTTCATGCTCGTGAAGCGCCTGAAGCCACTGCTCGCCAAACCCAATAGCAAGGTGACGGCCTACGAGATCTCTGACCAGTTTTTGCGCTTTTGGTTCCGCTTCATCCTGCCCTACCAATCGCTGATCGAAACACAACAGATGGCAGCCTTGCGACAAAACATTGGGAAGCATTACGAACAGTTTTCGGGAAGGACATTGGAGCAGTATTTCCAAGCCAAGGCGATGGAGTCGGGCCAATTCACGATGGCCGGCAACTGGTGGGACCGCAAAGGCGGCAACGAAATCGACATGATTGCGCTGAACGAATTCGAGCACACGGGCATCGTGGCCGAAATCAAGCGCAATGCCGAGAAAATCAATCCGAAAACACTTGAGGAAAGGGTCAAAGCCCTGCCCGCAAGCAGTTTTGGGAAGTATCAGCTAACGCTTCAAGGCTTGTCGATTGAAGATATGTAAACAGCAGTTTATATTAATTGCTGTTTATATTAATCGCGATATACATTATATTTGAGAAAAATCCGTCGAAAATGTTTGGCGGATTTGTTCCTTTTTGTATTTTTGCAACTTCAATCAATTGTTTTTCATCATGAAACGGCTTTTTACCACCTTTATCATCATGTTTGCCATGAGTGCGCTGAGCGCCCAAAGCCATTACCATTTCCGCACCGACGCGCCACAAGGCTTCAGCGTCGAGCACAGCGGCGCATCAAAGCTCTCGCTGCACTATTCCATTGCCGAATTGGGCATTGGCGAAACCCAATACGGCGAGGCCAAAGGCCAGGAAATCGTCATGAAAGGCTGCTTTGCGTCAAATGCCGAAGGCAAGCCCAACCTGCCTTTCGAGAACCGTTACATCGCTGTGCCACAAGGGGCTACCGTAAACATAAAAGTCAAGGAAAAGGCAAGCCGGACCTTGGATGACATCCAACTGCTGCCCGCCGCGCCCTTGCAGATGAACAACGAGGACAAAAGGCCCGACCTGAAGTGGGACATGGACGTGTTTGCCAACGATGCCGACTACCCCGCCAGCAACGTCTCCGCTGCCCAGACCACCCAAATCCGTGGTCTCGACGTGGTGATGCTCAGCGTGACGCCGTTCCGCTACAACCCCGTGAAAAAAACGTTGGAGGTGATTTACGACATGGACATCGAAGTCAGCTTTGAAGGTGGCAACGGACGGTTTGGCGACCCGCGTTACCGCAATCCGGCTTGGGACGGCATTTTGCGCGACTTGGTGATCAACAGCGACATGCTGCCCGAAGCGCATTATCACGACTTGCTCAACGAAGCCATCCGGAACCGCGAGGAAGGCTGCGAATACCTCATCATCGCGCCCGACGACTCGGCCTTTTTGGCTTGGGCCGACACATTGAAACAGTTTCGCCTGCGCCAGGGCATCCTCACCAAGGTGGCAAGTACGGCAGAATGCGGCGGCAACGCGCCCGACAGCATCCGCAACTACATCCTCAACGCATACAACAACTGGGCGATACCGCCTGCGGCGGTGCTACTGTTTGGCGGAAACCACAGCACGAATCCCGACTTCGGGCTGATACCCTACATCTACAGAAGCCCCATCAGCTGGAACCAAGCCTACCGCTACCCCACCGACAACCCCATCGCCGACATGAACGGCGACAGCATTCCCGACGTGGTCATCAGCCGCATGACGGTCTTGAATGCCGAAGAATGCGAGCTAATGGTGCAAAAGGCCATCCAGTTTGAGCTCAACCCACCCGTCGACCCGCATTATTACGACCATCCGGTCGTCAACTCAGGCTACCAAGAGACGAAATGGTTTGCCATCACCGCACAGGTCACCAACAACTTCATGCGCGACAAATTAGGCAAGCATCCCTCCAACCTCTACATGAAGTATTACTACGAAAGCAACGACCCCACGCCGCCCGATTCCATCTGGTCGACTGCCGCCAACACCGCCGCCGCGCTCGACTACTTCGGTCCCAACGGGGCGCAATACATCCCCACGTCCATCGGCTACCTCGACAACTGGATCGACATGGAGGACAAGATGCCTTTCCGCAACGCCGTCAACGAAGAGAGTTTCCTGACCTTCTACAGAGACCATTCCAACCCCAACTGGTGGCCCTGCTCAGACATCCGTTCCAACGACGTGGCCTTATTCCGCAACAAAATACCTACCCTTCTTTTCTCCATCGGCTGTTCGACCAACCACTATTGGGACAATTGGTCATATGATGGCATCATCGCCGACATGTTCCTCCATGCCAATTCGGGGGCCATAGGCTCGCTCGGCACCAACACCGTCACCTATTCACAGTTCAACGACCTCACCACATGGGGCATGTTCGACTACTTCTGGCCCGAATACATGCCCACGCTTGGCACACAAGCCGCCCACGACTTCAACTTTCCCTCCTATGCCCTCGTGGCAGGAAAACTGTTCCTCGCCCAGCAAGCCTTCCTGCCCTATCAAGACAACATCACGCAAGTCGACAAGACGCTCAACCTGTTCAGCTTTTTGGGCGAGACCTACCTCAACATTCACACCGAGGTACCCCAGCCCATCGACTTCGCCGACACGCCCTATCAGCCCAACAACGACTTGAATTACAGGTTCAAAGCCGAAGAAGGCGTTACAGTGTGCCTCTCCGACGAAGAGGGCATCATCGCAGTTGCCCGCAGCACGGGACAAGACCAGGCCATCAACCTGCCGCAAATGGAAATCGGCGACCGATTCACCGTCACCCTCACCAAACTGAACCGAATCAGGGAACAACATGAAATCACCGTTTTTGATGCCTCGAAGGTATTCGTCTACCTTAAGGACTTCACCATCAACGACCAGGACGGAAACGGCCAAGTAGACTACAACGAGACCGCCTCGATCGACATCGAGCTGCAAAACATCAGCCTCCTTGCTTCGGAAGGTTCGGAAATCACGCTTGAAAGCGATTCGCCATACATCGAAATCCTGCAAGGGACAGCCCACTGTCCGCATTTGACCCCCGACTCGATTTGCCGGATCGCCAATGCCTTCCAGTTCAAGCTCAAAGGCAACGTGCCGGACCAAACCAAAATTAGGCTCTCGCTACGTTTCGACGAGGGCGGCAACACCCACACCGACCCCATCGTGTTCACGGCCAACGCCCCCGTCATCGCCATCAATCCCGAGTTTCGTCCGACAACCGAATCGGGCGAGCCGTCGACCCACATCGAGGCTGGTGGCAAATCGTTCCTCACCTTCAACATCAAGAACAACGGGCGTTCCAAGATAGACTTCCTCAGCACCGACCTTGTCATCAAGGCGCCTTTCGTCAGCGTAGCCGCTCCCGACACATTGTATTCACTACTGCCTAACGAAGCCCTACCCATCACCTACGAAATCAACGCCGACCCCAACGAAACCGTTGGCGCATGGCTTCAGATGCGATTCACGGTTAGCCACAAAGACGGGCAATCCATCCTCGACACCATCGTCCAATACGGAGGTCTCTTTGAGGGATTTGAGACAGACACGCTCAACCAAGCATTCAATTGGGCGATAAACTCAAACAATTTCTGGACATACGACGAAGATGCGTATGAAGGACAACGCTGCATGAAAATGGCTATCGACGATTCACACTACTTCAGAATAGCCAGCATGATCAAGAACTCGACTTTGGTTGAGCACGACAGCAAGACCTCATTCCGCTATCAGAGCAGCCACTCAAGAACCTTCAAATTCACCGACGGCGTTAACGAGACCATGCTGGAAGGCTGCGAGGAATGGACCTACAAAGAAATACGCGTTCCCAACCGACATATCAGAGCAATTTGGATATTGCAATCGTACAATCCCATCGGCGACACCCTTATTGCCAAAATCGACGACATCTGCTTCCCGCCTATGCACCGAGCCATCGCCTATGCAGGCGACAAAAAGGTTTCGTGCGCCGATGCCCCCATCGCGCTCAGCCAAGCCTATGCCTACGACTACGGCTCCATACGATGGACCACCGACGGCGACGGCCTTTTCGATTTCGACACCATTGCCAACCCAACCTATCTGCCTGGAAACCAAGACCAAGCAAACAACGAAGTGACCCTGACACTTTACGCATTCCATGGCAACGACACCATTGCCAGCACAACACAAATCCAATTGATGGACGAAATCACCCTTACCGCCATCGTGGGCGACAGCATCGTGAACAAATTCAGCCAGCCTTTAAGCCATTATTCAATTGATTATCAAGAAGGTGTCAACTACATTTGGAGCATTGAACCAGCCAGTGCCGGCACCATTTACACCCATGGCAACAAAATCGACATCGTTTGGAACCAGCAGACGGACGACACCGAAGTCACCCTTTCGGTTACCGCCGACAATGGCTGCGAGACTGAGCCCGCCACCAAGAGCATCAGCATTGTAGGATATGCCACACCCGAATGGTCGGCACCCAATTTCAGCCTCTTCCCCAACCCCACCGACGGCAAAGTCAACATGGTGATGGGCAACGGTTTGCAAGGCAGGGCTACGGTTGAAGTCTACAACCTCATGGGCGAGCTCATGATGACAAGAAACGTCGGACAACTGCGCCAAGGCGAAACGGTTTCGTTGGACTTGGGCAGACTCGTTTCCGGCTTGTACATCGTCAAGTTGAGCACCGAAAATGGGAGCTGCAGCAAGAAAGTGAGCGTCAAGTGAGAATTATTGGAAAGGTTTTTCTATTTTTGCAGGGAATAACTATGGCCGATAGCCAATGGCCTATGGCACGCTACACCCAAAGGTATTATTTTCACACCTTGGGAGAAGCGAGCCATAGGCTATAAGCCATAAGCCATCGGCTAACAATTAAACAATCAACAAATCGAAGATTAAACAAAGTTAATTAAACATCATAAAATGGTCAACTACAAAGAATTGGGACTCGTGAACACCCGTAAAATGTTCGCCAAGGCGGTTGATGGCGGCTATGCCATCCCGGCCTTCAACTTCAACAATATGGAACAGATGCAG
>DGXB01000014.1:23383-23713 GCA_002396205.1 Bacteroidales bacterium UBA4243 | reverse complement strand
TTCTGCAACAAGATTTGGAACGCCTTGCGCCTCGTGAAAGGCTGGAACGTGGACGAAAACGCCGCCCAGCCCGAGGCCGCCAAGATGGCCGTGAAATGGTTTGAGGCTCGCTTCAACCAAGTGTTGGCCGAGACCAACGACAACATCGACAAGTACCGCCTCAGCGACGCCTTGATGGGCATCTACAAGCTCACTTGGGACGACTTCTGCTCGTGGTACCTCGAAATGGTGAAGGCCCCGCAAGGCCAAGGCATCGACCCCGTGACCTACGCCGCCACCATCAAGTTCTTCGAAAACCTGATGCTGCTGTTGCACCCCTTCATGCCGTTC
>DGXB01000014.1:227-23311 GCA_002396205.1 Bacteroidales bacterium UBA4243 | reverse complement strand
ATGCCGTTCATCACCGAGGAGATTTGGCACGCCATCGCCGAGCGCAAGGAGGGTGACGACATCATCATCGCCCAACAGCCCAAGCTGCAAGCCGTTGACGAACAGATTCTGAAACAATTCGAGTTCACCCAAGAGGTCATCAACAACGTCCGCAAGGTGCGTTCAGACAAGAACATCGCTTTCCGCGATGCCATCCAACTCGTGGTGAAAGGTACCGCCAACAAGGACTTCGACTGCGTCATTGCCAAGCTATGCAACGTGAGCGAAATCAACTATGTGGCCGATGCTCCCGCTGGCGCCTTCGGCTTCATCGTGGGCAGCACAGAGTTCTTCGTGCCGCTCACTGGCAGCGTCGATGTGGAAGCCGAAATCAAGAAACTGGAAGAGGAGCTGAAATACGCCCAGGGCTTCCTGAAGAGCGTTGAGGCGAAGCTCTCCAACGAACGCTTCGTGAACAGTGCTCCTGCCGCCGTCGTCGACAAGGAACGCAAGAAGAAAGCCGACGCCGAGGCCAAGATTGCCGTGATTGAACAGCAGTTGTCGGGGTTGAGGGGATGAGTAAATGTGTAGAGACGGTGCATGCACCGTCTCTACTATTTTTGTCCGCTTTTATTGTCATCATAATCGCGATGACAACAAATTCGGTAATTTCTTTTCATCCCGACGATTATCCCAAATGGCTATCACTCTAATCTCATCATCAGTGACAAGATAGAAAATGCGGTTATGCCATGAGTGCAAAACAAAGAATGGCAAGTATCTTTCATCCTTTGTACCGAGAAATGGATTTGATGCCAAAACGTTCACCCTTCCCATTATGTTTTTGACAACCTTATCAGCCACTTTTTCGCCAAACATTTCCAACACCTTCTCGCCTATCGAAGCCAATTCTTCAAGGGCTAAATCATGCCAAATGATTTTCATACCGGTGCAGTCTTGACATTACTCTTTCATAAACCTCTTCATGGGGTATGCAAACCGAAGGATTACTATCCATTTCAGCGGCACGACGTTTGAGTTCCTTCAACTCGTCTTCAACCGACATATCAGAAACGCTGTCAGGCAGCACCAACGACAAAGCGTATGAATAAATCAAATCGGTCAGTTCCTCTTTGGAATAATATCCGCACGAGGGCAGTTCAATGTCAATTTTTACGGTATCCATCTGTTTTTGTATTGACACTGCAAAGATAGAAAAAGTTTTTGGATATTCACAATTTGTGAATAACTTTCTTCGCCTTTCCGAAAATAAGCCAAGATTGCCGTGATTGAGCAGCAGCTGGCGGGGATGAGGGAATAAAATGTATATTGACATAGCACAACACTACGTCGATATAAGATTCTGATAAAACTCTTGGGAAAAATCACAAAATCCATGATTTTTCCCCAGAGTTTTATCAAAAATCAATTGCAGCCACCGCCGCAACCTTCGCAGCCGCCTTCGCCGCAGTCGCCGCCGCAACCAGCGCAACCACCAGGGTTGAAGTCTTCGTCGGTCGACTCGCGCACGTCGAGGATCTCACCTGAGAAATGGAGGTGCTTGCCCGCCATGTCGTGGTTGAAGTCCATCTTCACGTGGTTGTCGCCAATCTCACGGACGATGCCGGCAATCGGGCGACCGTCGGAGGTCTGCATCATCAGCTGGGCGCCGACCTTCACAAGGTCGACCAGCACGCCGTTTTGCATGAACATGTTCTTGTCGAGGTCCATGACGTATTTCTCATCGCGCTCGCCGTAGCCCTCTTCGGGGGTCAGGTGGAAAGCGTAATGGTCGCCAGGCTCCTTGCCCATCAGGTTCTCCTCGAACTTGGGCAACAGTTGGTGCATGCCGAAAATGGCGACAAAAGGATTCTCTTTCGTGGTCTCCTGAAGGATGGGACCGTTTTCGTCGTTCTCACGCAGGACGTAGGTCATCGTGACGACGGCTTGATCTTGGATTTTCATAAAGTGATTGTATTTAAAGATTTAAAATTCAAAGATTTAATACGAGCCGAACATCTTCCGCAGCAGCCACTCTATCGCGGCCATGCCGATGAGGACGAAGAAAATCCACTTGGAGTGAATCAGGTCCTCGAAGCGGCTCTCATGGTGTTCAACGGTGGTGATACGCGAATCATTGTGCAAGTCGGCAAAAAGTTGTTGCAACTCACGTGCAGTATAGCACTTGCCGTTGGTCAGGCGGGCGAGGGTGCGCATCCGTTCAACATCGGCGGTAAGTTGTTGTTCCTCAATGCCGATAGACACCACACTGAAGGTGCCGTTGACGCTGATTTTGCGCTCGCCCATCTGTGCCTCCACCTTATAGGAATAAAGTCCCTCGGGCAGCAGGCCTGCATTCAGCTGATAGTCGTGGTCGCGCTTCGAGAAGGTATAGTCGTAAGTCTCGCCTGTCAGTTTGTTCACGATTTGGATGGTCAGGTCGGGGTCGGTCACGAGTTCGTTGTTGGGGTTGCGCAACTCGGCGGTGATGACGACAGGCTCGTTGCTGTAATAGGTCTCCTTCGCGTAAATCGCTGAACCATCATTAGCCGATAACAACAAGTATTTCAGCGACTTGGAGAACATTTCATCAAAGACATCGTGGTTCTTGTTCTGGTAATACTCAAACAAACGCCAGCGCCAGATATTGGTGCCAAAGAGGAAAGCCATCTTGCGCCCGTCATTGGCGAAACTCAGCAGCGGCAGTCCCGACTTGATACCCATCACCTCTTGCAGAAGCAGATCATCGTGCGACTTCAACGTGTTGATTTCCAGATGGGGCAAGGCCAAAGGCGGATATTTTGCAATGAGTTGTTCGGCCTTGCTATCAAAGGTGAAAGTCGCGAAAGCAGTGTTTTGGTGGGCTTTCACGTCCATCAAGGTGTTGGTCGCGCCAGAATGAAGTTCAAACACGCGCTGCAACTTGTTGAGCATATCGCGGTCGGTGTCGTTGCCGACAATGAACAACACGGGCATCTTCACGTTTTTCTCCAATTGTTTCCGCAACGTCTCAAAGTCCGTCCGTGCAGAGGGCACCTGATGCAGGATGACCAAATCGTAGTCTTCAAACTCGGGCAACACATCCTTACCGAAGCAGAAATCCACCTCGTAGTTGTCGTTGAGCACGCTGCGCAAAGCGCCCAAGTCGGGATGCGGCGAATTGGCCACACACAGCAGTTTGTATTTCTGGTCGAGCACCTCGACGAAGATATGGCGCACGTTATTCAGCAGTTGCTCTTCCTCGCTGATGCCGTTCACTTCGATGTCAATGGGCAGCACGCCTTGCTTGGTGGCATCGAGCATGAAGTCGATTTCCTTTGAGAAACGGTTGGAGGGAATCTCGATGTCGCGCTTCTCAAGCACCCGACCGCCCGACGAGAGCGTCAGTTGCGCCTTGCGACCTGCCAAATCGCGGGCGGCCACGGTCACACGGACAGGGAACGTTGCGCCAAGTGACACCACCTTATTATAATGCACGTTGCGGATGGCGAGGTCGGGATAGGCCACCGTGTCGCCCAAAACGACCGTGTGGATGGGGAATGGGAAATTCTCGGCCACCAATTCCGGCTCGAAGCCACGGTTGTAGATGCCATCCGAAAAGAGCAGCACCGCACCCACATTGCGCTTGTAATATCTTCTGTCCAAAGTCTTTACGAGCGACGACATGTCTGTCAGCTGGTCGGAGAAATCGAGGTTTTCAAAATCGCGCACATCTTCGCCAAAAAGGTATTCATCGACTTGAAAATCAGCGTTCAGTTGGCCCCTAAACTGCTCAAACTGCGTCAGATAATCGTTTTTGTAGAAAACGGAATCCTTGCACAAGGCAACCGAAGCCGAATTGTCGTGCGCCAAGATGATTGTTGGCGTTTCCACGGAGCTGAATTTCTGCCGAATCAGCGGGTTGAAAAGCAGCAAGACCACCAAGCCGACTATCAATGTCCGAAGTGCGAACAATATGACATTCAACGCCTTGCCATAGTGTTGTTTCTTGTTTCGGAAATACAACAAAGTGGCCGCTGCCAGACCAGCCAGCAGCGCAACAACTATCATCCATATTGGGATTCCGATGGGCATCTTATTGTTATAAAGAGGTGCAAAAATAGAAAAAAATCTCCGATTTCGCTTGGCCTTTTCGGTTTCTTTGTAATTTTGCACCGCGATTCAGGCAGACTGTCGCGGGTCGGGAAAGCCGGCGCGAGGAAAGTCGGGACAGCACAGAGCACCATACTTCTTAACAGGAAGGTACACGCGAGTGTAACAGACAGTGCCACAGAAAACATACCGCCCGAAAGGGTAAGGGTGAAAACGCGAGGTAAGAGCTCACGCGGCGGGTGGCGACATTCCGCTGGGGTAAACCTTATGGGCTGCAAGTCCAAGTATAGAGACACTGAGGCCTTCGGGCTTCGAGAGGGCTGCTCGTCCGTCGTCTCAGGGTAGGGCGCTTGAGCCTGCGGGCGACCGCAGGCCTAGAGAAATGACAGTCGCCCCGCAAGGGGAACAGAATCCCGCTTATTCGCCTGGGTCGTTGCTTTACAGGAGGTTCCGATGCCTTTCGGGACCTCTTTGTTTTTCTTGGCTATCGTGTCAAGAAAAATCGTATCTTTGCCGTCGCTTTGGTTAAGGGAATGCCGTGCAAATCGGCAACAGTGCCCGCTGCTGTAAGTCTGCGTAAGGTCTGTCATAATCAAGCCACTGTGTGGCTCATCCGCATGGGAAGGCGACAGGCTCAGACGAGTCAGAAGACCTGCCAAACAGGGTAATTCATTGCAAGCCTTCGGGAACAAGGGCGACGCTAAGCGCGGCAATTGGCATGGCTTCTTGCGAATGGTCTTGCAGTATTTGTTTCATGTGTAATAACCATTATTATGCGCAAGATTTTACTATTATTCCTCGCACTTGTCATGGCTGCGTTTGTCATGGCGCAAGAACCGGCTACTTTCGAAGATGTTCAACTCGGCAGTAACGGTATTTGGCAACCACCTATTGGATCCAATGAAATGTCCAGCGGAGGTTGGCTCTTCACCAATAATACACAAAACGGCTACTGGGGCGGTTTCACGGCCTCCAATCGCACGGATTTGAGCCAAACGGGTCTTAATGCCCAGTATACCGCGGCTGCAGGCTGTGGCTATGATGGCTCTACCCAATATGCCGTGGCATTTACCATGGGCGTGCAGACGGATGTCTATGCCGCTGATGGACAGTTACATACCGTCACAGGCTGCTATGTCACCAACAATTTGTGGACTTATCAAGACATTCTTCAAGGCGGGTATGGCGAGCCGCCTTACGGAGGCTCTACAGGCAACGACCCTGACTGGTTTAAGGTGACAGCCACAGGAAAGAATGCCAGTGGACAAACTGTGGGTACATTGGATTTCTATCTCGCCGACTATCGCTTTGCCAACAATGAGGAAGACTATGTCCTTAATACTTGGGAGTGGTTCGATCTCAGCCCCTTGGGTAATGTGGCCACCATTTCCTTTAGTCTTTCTTCATCAAGAGGCAGTGGCTACAATATGATTACACCGGCTTATTTCTGCATGGATAACTTCAATGGTGGTGGCGCTGCTCCCGACCTTCCGCCATATATTGCCAACCCCGTTTCGGACGTCGTCTTTAACGAGTACCCACAGACGCAACAAGTCAACCTCAACGGCGTGGCCACCGACCCCGACGATCCGGACGAGAACATCGTCTACAGCATCGTCAGCAACTCGAATCCCTCTGCCTTGACGGCCACGATGAGCGGCAAGATCCTGGTTATGACGCGTCAAAACGCCAACCAAGCTACTGCTGACCTCACCATGCGCGCCACCAGCGACGGACAGTCGGTCAGCTTCAATGTGCATGTCATCCTTAATGCCGTTGTCGACGAGCCGCCATATATCGCCAACCCAGTTCCAGATGTGGTGATGGATGAGTTCCCAAAGATCGTGTATATCGACCTCAACGGTGTCGCCACCGATCCCGATGATCCCGACGAATTGATTGAATACTCCATGCTGTCCAACTCCAACGAAGAGGATCTTTCAGCCACGATGAGCGGTAGGACCCTGATGCTTGAGCGCATGACGGAAGGACAGGCCGAGGCCGACATTGCTATGCGTGCCACCAGCGACGGGCAATATGTGGATTTCAACATTCATGTGATTATGAACCAAGTGGAGGGTGTGGAAGAAAGCAGCATGTCCCTGATGGTCTTCCCCAATCCGACCAATGGGATGATTACAATTCATCTAGATGAGAGACAAATCTTTGATTATGAGGTTTATAACCTCATAGGACAATGCCTGTTGAACGGCCAGGCACAAAACGGATCGGCTCAAATCGATTTGAGCTTTTGTCATCAAGGCGTCTATTTTGTCGCTTTGAGTAGTGGAGGATTCCGTGTGATTCAGAAAGTGGTTGTACAATAATATTGGTAATAATGAAACGTATAGTTTTTTTGTTGGCGCTATCAATGGCTTTCACCAGCTTGCGCGCCCAACTTTCAGGCACTTACACCATCAGCGGCGACGCGTCGCAAAATCCAGATTTCGTTTCATTTAGTGAAGCCGCCTCTGCACTCGCGGCTGGCGTGTCAGGGCAAGTCGTTTTTGAGGTGGCTCCTGGCGCTTATGAAGAGTTTGTCACCCTCAACAGCATCAACGGCACGAATGCGACCAACCGCGTCGTTTTCCGTGGCATGGGTGCCGACAACCAGCAGGTCGTCGTGACCAGCAATGCAGGCTACACCAACAACAGCACCCTCACGCTCGACGGTCCCGATTACGTGACCTTCGAGAACATGACCTTGGCTTCCACTTCGGAAAACACCGCCATCGTGGTGACGCTGCGTGGTGGCCTCACCAACGACCGCTTTGAGAACGTGAGGTTTGTCGGCTGTGTGTCTGACGCCAGCAACACCGACAACAACAAGAACTTGGTTTACAGGATTTCGGGCGGATGGATGGACACCGAAAATGAGTTTGTTGGCTGCGAGTTCGTCAACGGCTTCATCGGCTTGTATTATCAAGGCAGCGACATGACGCAATACAACGACGGGCTTTTGGTCGAAAACTGCTCGTTCACCAACCAATGCAGCAAGTCAATTTATGCGACTTTCACCGACCATGTGACGCTTTCAGGCAACATGATTGACAACACTAACGACAGCCACACCGACTATAATGCCATTGATGTGTTCCGTTGCCGTTATGACTGCCTCATCGAGAACAACGTAATGACCATCAACCATCCGACGAAATACGTAACGGTGATGAAAATTCGTCCCTGCACGGGTTCGGCCACTGAGCCTGTCATCATCCGCAACAACATCGTCAACCTGCAAACCGGCACTTCGTCGAACTGGTGCTATGCCTTCGACAACGCCGATAGTGAATACATTTATTTTGCCCACAACACGGCCAAAATCAGCGGCTCGGGTTCGGGCGGCAACCTCTTTGTGCAGAAGGATTGGGAGCATTTTTACGCCTATAACAACCTGCTGGTCAACGAGACGGACGGTTTGGTGTTCCGTTTCAACAATGCTTCGGCCAATCGTTTTTGCGACTACAACCGAGTCAGCTATGCGGGTGGCAATGTCGGCCTTTATGATGGCTACAACTATTCCGACCTAAGTGCTTGGGCAGCAGCTTCGGGCTTTGACACCCATTCTGCGGTTTGCACGCCTGAGTTCGTCGGTACCAATGACTTGCACATTGCCGATGCCGAGGGTCTCACGGTCGCCAATCCTTTGGATTACGTGACTACCGACATTGACGGTGAAGATCGCAGCGAAACGCCGTGTGCGGGTGCCGACGAATATGAGAGCGTCGTCAATCTGCCGCCTGTGGTGACCAATCCCATCGCCGACATCGTGTTTGAGTTTTTCCCTGCTAACCAAACCATTGATTTGACCAACACTTTCGACGATCCCGACGACCCGAACGAGAACATCGTCATCAGCGTGGCTGCAAACAGCAATCCGTCACTTGTCGGGACGACTTTGGACAACCGCAGTCTGTTGGTGGAACGTTTGCTAAGCTCAGGCGGCGTGGCCACCATCACTTTGGAAGCAGAGAGCAACGGCCAATCGGTTCAAACCTCCTTCACGGTGGAATGTATTGCCGAGGATTTGCCGCCCGTTGTCGTCAATCCGTTGGCACCCATTGAGTTCGATGATTTCCCGCAGTCGTTCAGCTTCGACATCAGCAATTGTTTCGACGACCCCGACAACGACCCCGAAATGATGGAATACTCGCTGCCCACCAGCCCGAGCGAAGTATCCGCCTCGATAGGTGGAAACGGGATGCTCATCGTGACCCGAATCACGCCCGATGCCTTCACCGACAGGGTTTTGGTGGTTCGTGCCACCAGCAATGGCAAACATGTGGATATGGAAGTCAGTGTTTCAGGTTTGGCTCCTGCCGTCGACCTGCCGCCGTATGTCCAGAACCCCGTTCCCGATGTGGAGATGACCGAGTTCCCCAAGTTGGTGTATATCGACCTCAACGGTGTGGTCACCGATGACGACGACCCCGACGAACTGATTGAATACAGCCTGATTTCCAATTCAAATGAAGTAGACCTGTCGGCCACCCTCGGTGACAAGATTTTGGCGTTGAATCGTTTGCAAAACTGCGAATCCACAGCCGACATTACACTCCGTGCCACCAGTGATGGACAATATGTCGATTTCGTGGTGCATGTTGTCATGCGTGTCGTGGAAGGTGTGGAAGAGAATCAAATGGGCATTATGGTTTATCCCAATCCCACAAAGGGGGCGGTCGTTCTTGTCGTTCCCCAAGCCCAGGGCTTTGGCTATGAGGTTTGCGACCTGTCGGGCCGAATTGTGCTGAGCGGAAATGTCATGGGCGATGAAGCCCGCCTTGACATGAGCGGATGCACTAAAGGCGCTTATTGCGTCGCTATCATTTGGAATGGTAATCGCCTGACCAAGAGAATAATGGTTCTTTAAGATTTGGTACGTTTTCATGGAAGAGGAGGCCGCCCAACGGGTGGCCTCCTCTGTTGCATAAAAGCCGGCGACATGAGCCGCCGGCACCAACTAATGAAAGAAAAAAAGTACCTTATTCGGCCTTGCGTTTCTTGCCTACGAGGTAGGCCGCGCCAAGGCTGAGCAGCACGGCGATGCCGCTGCCCACGGGGCTGGTGGCATCTTGGTTGGTGATTTCGCCATGGTATGGCAGCATCGGGGGGTTACCTGTTCTCAGGCCATTGCTGTAGGAGCCCATGCCGTAGTATTCCTCATCAACCACGCCGCGTTGGAACAGGCCGCCGCCAGGGTTGCCTTCTGCGAAGGTCGTCATGCTCAGTCCGAGGAGGATTGCGATTGTCAGTGTTAGTTTCTTCATCGTATTTTAAATTTTATGTTGTTCTCAAGTTTTGACTTTCGTATTTAGTTTCGTTAGCTTTTGGCTCTTGGCTTCTGGCTTCTGGCAGTCTCATGAGAGGGGGGGAAAACCTTCCTTCTGTTGGGACTGCCAGAGGCCAATAGCCAGAGGCCAGTAGCCATAGTCATCTCACCACCACCTTCTGCACCCTCACATTCTCATTGTCGATGAGGCGGAGCATGTAGACACCTGCGGGTTGGTTGATGTTGATTTCCGTGTTGCCGCTGATGGTCTCGCTGCTGAGCACACGGCCCATCATGTCGATCACTTGCAGCGTGGCCTTGCCTTGGTTGTTGACCATCCAGTTGCTGCCGTTGAAGTAGGCGAAACTGGGCTCGCAAACGGCCTCGTTTGCGTCGCTAGAATTGAACGCCAAGCGGAAGCGGCTGGCATAGTTGGTCGTTTTTGCCTCGAAGGTGTAGGTCGCTGAACCCTGGGCCTGTCGAAGGGTCGAAGCGCCGGCCAATAGGTCGACATCAGCGCCCGTCATGTTGTCGATGAGGTGCAGGTAGTGCATCTCCACGTTCTTGATGTCGAAGCTGAGGGTGTAAGTGCCGTTCTTTTCGGCCTTGAAGTTGAGGGGCAGCTCACCTTCGTTCGGGGCGTTGACGATGGCGAAGTCCCTGCCGCTTTGCGGAATGTACAGCTTCGTGCTGTTCTTGTCCAACATGAACTTGCCGAGCGTTGCGCCGCCGTCGAAGCGGACGATGGCGTTGTCAATGGTGGCGGCTGCCGTGCCATTGCCTCTGTTGCTCGCGACTTGGCTCACTTTGATATTGAGCTTGCTGATGTTGGCAGGCTCGATGCCGTCGCCATTGCTGACAGCGGTGAAGGTGACCGTTTCACCATTGCTTGCAGCCTGCACGAATACGCCTTCCATGCAGTTGACAGTATGTCCTTCGGTTTCCACTTGCGTGTAAGTGCCGTCGGTCAGCCTGATGAACGGCTTGTTCAGCGTGGCATCGGTGCCAAACGGGTTGCCGATGAGGTTCCAGCCCGACCAGTCTACGTTGTCCGTCTTGGTCAGCGTGACATCGCCGCTGCCGCTGTAGGGCGCACCACTGAAAGTGAGGTCGACGACCTCACTGTTGTCGTCTCCGCTGTTGGCGTAGAGGTAGCCCTTGCCGGGTTCGAGGCTGAAGTTCTCATTCTCATAGTTTTCCCATTCCAAGCTGATGCCATCCTCTACGGGTGCGTTTTGGTTGAAGCGATAGAGATCGTAGTTGTTCGAAAGCATGTTCGTCACGTACTCAGGACTCACCGTTCCGATGGGGGAGGCAATGAGATAGTAACGGTCCTTATCGCTTGTGTAGGCGGTGATGGGCTTGGTGAAGGTCTGTGTGGTCGTGAAATCAAAGACTACTGGCTTCTTATTAGAGCCATAGTTCTTTTCATCTTCCCACATAAAGGTTAGGGGCTCACCTTGGTAAGTTATAGTGCAATTGTCCAATTCTTCACCAGTTGTATGGTTGTAAAGTTTGAATGTAACATCGTAGCCAGAGTTGTAAAAAACAGCCAAGTATGCACGATGATAGTGATTGTACACGCCGATTCTCTCAGATCCTGTTACAGATGTGCCGTCAAACGCTCCAATCTCAAAATCACTTGAAGTTTGTTCGACACCATTAATGTTGATTTGAGCTACAACGGTTATTTTGTGTGCAAATTCATGATAATTATACACATAATGGTTTTCTTGGGCATTCATCGAACCATATATTAGCATAACCGTTATCAAGATGAAATAAATCCTTTTCATTGGTTTAATTGTATTTAATAATTTCTTGTAAATGTAAATTGTTTGGTTTCCGTATCTTGCGAGACATAGATATAACCTCGTCCTGGTTCAAGATTCAAGAGGTTGCCATCCCATTCTTCGTCTTCATAGATGGTGAATTTTCCGTCTTCGGAAGTGATCTTGTCACCTTCGCTTGGTGTGAAGCCGCTGAAAGCCTCTTCCACGGTCACAACGTCCGATCCTATGTAACCGAACCAGTTGTTGCCATGCGTAATCCCGATGGTCACAGAAGTCAGAGAAATTCCTGTTAGGATGAAGTTGCAGTTGGTGTTAGCATTAATCTTGTACATTTGTCCAGGAATAACAGCCGAGAGGTTGCCACTCCATTCTCCGTCTTCCTCATCGTATAAGGCGAATTGGTTCTGTGAATTGATAGAGATTCCGTTAACTCCAAGCGCCACTTCAAGTTGCTCCAACGAAGTTTCCACCGTCGGGCTCCACCAGTTCCAGCCTTGAGTTAACTCGACCCTTTGAATGTCGCCTACATAGACTTCGACGTTGTCGATAAACCATTCACGATACTGTTGAGAGAGATCTCTTTCGGTTTCGTCATTGTTACCGAACTTGAATGCGATATACACATCTCGGTCTTGATACGCCGCAGGCAACGGGATGGTTACATTCGTTACCGATGTGGGCGCTTCGGATGCCGACCAAATCTCGGTGAAATTGGAGTAGGACATACCATCGGTGGAGATGACAACCCTACTTGCAATAGGATCATCATTTGCCATGAAATATTGGTCGAACGAGATCTTGGCATCGCCCGAAATGTGCATTCGAGGCATAATTAAATAGGTGTTGCCATACCAATAACTGACCGCAACGCCGTGATTGTCCATGTTGTTGTTTACGCTGCGGAACCACCCCGAGCCGGTACTACCATTATACTTTTCGTTGTTGATAGTCCAGCAATCGGGCGGGAATGCCTCTCCGTTGAAGTCTTCAAAGAAAGGATGCTGGGCATCGACGGTGTTGATTTCGTCGCAAGGGGTCCTGAAAGTGATCGGTTCAGTCCATTCGCTGTAAAAATCGGAACCACAAACCGAGCGCACCCTAACCGAATAAATGGTGTTGCTCATGGTTGTCAAGGTGTGGAAAGGAACTGAATTGACGGTAACGGTTTCTGGTGTACCGCCTTCCGCTGTCACTTCAAGTTGCCATTGCGTCTCATATGCGCCAGGTCCCCAAGTAATCAGGGTTTGGAAGGATGAGAGTGCGTTAGCGCTCAAGTTTTGCGGAACACTGCAATTCGGAATCTCTTCAACAAGGAGGTCGTCGACGAAGAATGATGTTAGAGAGGTGTCGCCAGCTTTGCAGAGAATGGCCAAATAGCGTCCGTTGCCAGAATAATTGTCCAAGCGGATGGTGTATTCGGTATATACATCGCTGTTGACTTTCACGTTTGCGACCTCGGTATAGTTGCTCGTGTTTTCAGGGTCGTTCAAGACAACGATGTGTAAATCTGGAGAATTGGTAGAAGAGCTGTTGATTCTTGCCCAGAATCTCAATTGAACTAAGCTCAAATCCTTATTAATCTCAGGCAAGATAGCCATTTCGTCAGATATGGAACTAGTCTTGTAGAATTTCAAACAATAGGTTCCTGTACGAGCAACTGCATTACTGCCAGAAGATGCCACTTTCGGATATTTTTCATTATTGTTAGTAGTATAAGGCTTGACCGACCAGCATTTGGGCAAAAGGCATCCTTGGATTGACACATTCGGGCCTTCAAATCCACATTCGTAAGGCAAATCGATGGCTCCGCAATCGGTAGTGAACAAATTCGTCCTCGTCAACCATTCGCTTGCTCCATCTTCGCCGTCGCAAACGGCTTGCACTTGCACATCGTATGACGTGATGGCGCTAAGGCCTGTCAATTGATAGGTAGTGGCATCGTATACTTCAATGCTTTCACTCCATTGGCTGTCGCTATGCTTCTTGTATTGCAGGTTCCAAGCGGTTTGTCCCGAGGCACCAGCCGTCCAACTGACAGTAGCGGTATAAGGGCCAACATTGCTATAATTCAGGTTGGTCGGTGCAGGGCAGGCTTCAGTTGTGCTAAAGCTCTGTTCGCTCCATTCGCTGTATTCGTTCTCGTCACAAACGGTGCGGACGAAAGCATAATAATCCGTTTCAGGCGTGAGACCTGAGAAGCTGCAAGTGGCTGCAGTGACGGTTTGGATGGTGTTTGCATCAGGCTCGCCACTAACGGTGCCGTAGGCCACTTGCCATTGGCTGTCGCTGCCAGCATTCCATGTGACCGTGGCAGTGCGGGCTTGTGCCGTAACGGTTAACTCGGTAGGCTGTGCGCAACTTACTACGGAGATATGCACATTGTCGATGGCCGCCGGAGGTTGCTTTTCTTGGTTTTGGTAATAGGTATTGTTTCTCCAAATAAACACCATCTTGTAAGTTCCGGCAGTCAGTTCAACTTCAACAGCCTTGTTTTGCCAATTTACACTATTATAGAGCATCGCTCCTCCATCAAGAGCGATGGCTTGCCATGTGGTTGGAAATTCATTTGCCGTCAGACCCGATGGCGCAGTCGAACTGGCTGTAAATTCCACTGTTGCGGGAACAAGAGCGACACGCATCCAATCGTATGCTCCATAAGAATCTCCTTTTGCGTGCCAGTCGTATGAGAATTGATAGATCCCATCTTGCTCACAACTGAAGGTTTTGGTGGCATAAACATTGGTGGCTTGTGAGTACGTATATGCGTTCGTCATTCCACCATCATTAGAGACGTAAATCGATTTTGTGCCACCATTGTTTGTGGCTGTACCCCAGTGCCATTGGTTGGTGAGATTGCCGTTTTCAAGTAGCCATCCACATTCGTTTCCTTCAAAACTGTCATCGAATGGATGTTGTGCATCGACGGTCACGGGCGTTTGGATGGTGTTAAACATGACGGGTCCTGACCATTCGCTATGTTCTGTGCTGCTGCAATTGGCACGTACGTATGCATAGTAGGAGGTCTGGGGTGTAAGTCCTGAGAAATTGTATGTGTTTGTATTAACGGTTTCTATTGTTCCTGCATTAGGATTGTTGGGTGTATTGCTGTATGACACATCCCAAGATGCCTCATCTCCACCTGCCGTCCAAGTGAGATTGGCAGACGTTGCGGAAAGGTCAGAAATGACCATGTTTTTGGGAAGCGCGCATGAGGCCATGTTGATTTCAAGTTTGATTTGGTTTTTGTAGCTTCGGGTGCTATGGTCTTCATCCCAACAATCACTTGCGCCAGGATTGGATGGTATTATGTTGTCATCATCACAGCCAAAGCCTATGCTTTGCTTTTTCGAGTTCTCGGAATTAAAGACTAAGAATCTTGGTTCATTTGCAGAATTGCCGGTGTTGTCGTTAATAATGACTGCAAGATTGCCACCAGTATAGTCAAAAGGATTGCTGCGAAAATCAATCACTGTCCATTCGTTCTTTTTTAAGGTGATTTGACCGCTAAAAACCTTGTTGCTTGTTGAAACATGAATCCAATCCGAGTTGCTTGAAAAACTCTCTTTTGTGGTGTTAACTAGGTAGAGATCTATTTTACGAGTAACAGCGTTGTCAACATTAAAGAATGCAATGCTTGTGATGGTACCTGGGCCACCACTGCTAGCAGCAATTTCAGCAGCAGTATAAATCTGTTGTGTGTATGAATATTCGTAAGAGAACCAAATCGGGAGGTACTTATTTGTTGTACTTCCACTCCCAATCTGAATCTCGTCGGCCCGCAATGGAACCGACATCAATCCAATCATTCCCATCAATAGGAACAATCGCGTAAATGTTTTGTAATGCATAAAAAACTAAAGTTTTAAAGGTTTGACATTAAGTTTGTTACCTCAAAACTTCTGGAAAATAATGTTGGAAAACTAAAACGCAAGCGCACCCCCGCCATCGGGGCACACCTTATTATTTATAGTAACCCAGCTCCAATTCCCGGAAGCCTTGTTTCACGACTTGAGGCAGGTCTTCTGACTGAGGCCATCGCTTGCCGCCTTCCCGAAAGATGTTGTCTTTCAGTGACATTCATGGCAAACGATTAGGGCCAACACAGCAGCGGGAACTGTACGGGACTCTCACCCGATTCCCTATTGAGTCCTGTGAGGACACCACAAATCGGCTGCAAAAGTACGGATTATTTCATCACGTTTTGGATAATCACGGAAATATTGTTGACAAACATGTTCACCGCAATGGCCAACAAGATGACACCGAAGAACTTACGCAGGATGAAGATGAGATTGGGGCCGAGCAGCTTCTGCACCTTGTCCAACGAGCGGATGACGAGATAGTCCAACGCGATGTTGAGCAACAACGCAATCATGATGTTGATCACGGCATAGTCGGCGCGCAGCGAGAGCAAAGCGGTCAGCGCACCGGGACCGGCTATCAGCGGGAAGGCGATAGGCACGATGCTGGCACCGCCTGAACCACCGTCGTTCTTGATGATTTCGCGCCCAAGGATCATCTCGACGGCGAGGATGAACAGCACGAACGAACCCGCCACGGCAAACGAGGCCGCGTCGATGCCGAACAATTTCAGCAAGGCGTCGCCGGCGAAGAAGAACGCCAGAAACAACCCCAAGGCCGTCAGGCAGGCCTGTCCCGCCTTGATGGTCTTCTTTTGTTCTTTCATGCTGACGAAGATCGGGATGGAACCGAAGATGTCGATGATGGCGGCCATCACGATGAACGAACTGAAAATCTCTACGAAGTTGATGCTCTTGAACATAGTGCGTCTTTTTTTATGAACTATATATTACACATACGCCATTGTTTGCAGCTAAGGAATCGGCTTCGAAGTCGAAGCGTTGCGTGCAAAAATAGCGAAAATTATGTAATCCGTGTTTTTTTATTTAAACGATACTATTCCAAAGGTAATGAAAGTGTGGACCGAAGCGTTTGAAGGCGGCCTCGTCGAGCATCTCCTGGAACTGCGGATGCGCCACCGAGATGATGAGCTTGGCGCGCTCCTGAAGCGAGCGTCCGTAGAGGTTGACGGCGCCATATTCCGTGACGAACCAGTGGATGTGGTTGCGCGTGGTGACAGCCCCTGAGCCCAAGTCTAATGTAGGTACGATTTTGTTGATGCCCTTTCGCGTCGTGGATGGCATGGCAATGATGGCCTTGCCGCCTTTTGAGCGTGAGGCACCATACACATAGTCGATCTGTCCGCCCACGCCGGAATAGATACGTTCGCCCAATGAGTCGGCGCACACTTGTCCCGACAAGTCGATTTGGATGCCCGAGTTGATGGAAGTCATCTTGGGCTGCTGCGCGATGACAAACGGATCGTTGGTGTATTCCACGTCCATCAGCAGCACCTCGTGGTTGCCGTCGATGAAATCGTAGATTTTCTTCGAACCCATCACGAAGGTGGAAACGATTTTGCCTTTGTTGAGTTTCTTGTTGTCGCCAGTGATGACACCTTTCTTGACAAGTGGCAGAATGCCGTCGGAGAACATCTCTGTATGGATGCCGATGTTTTTGTGGTTGTGGAGGCACGAGAGGATGGCGTTGGGTATGGAGCCGATGCCCATTTGGAGGCAGGCCCCGTCTTCGATGAGCTCGGCACAATAGCGCCCTATGGTTTTCTCTACCTCGTTGGGCTCAGGCATGTCGACAGTGAGTAACGGTGCATCGTCTTCGACAAAGATGTTGATCCTGCTAATGTGAACCAACGCATCGCCAAAGGTGCGTGGCACGTGCTTGTTGACCACTGCGATGACGAACTCGGCACTCTCCATGGCGGCCAACGTGGCATCAACGGATGAACCTAGCGACACATAGCCGAACTTGTCGGGAGGGCAGACCTGAATCATGGCCACGTTGCACTTGATGTAACGTTCACGATAGAGCTTCGAGGTCTCACCGAGAAAGACGGGGATATAGTCCGCCAAGCCTTTCTGCACGCTCTCGCGCACATTGGCACCCACGAAGAAGGCGTTGTGCTGGAAGATGCCTTCAAACTCAGGGTTGACGTAGGGTGCGGCGCCCTCGGTGTGCAAGTGGTGGATGTATACGTTCTTCAATTCGCCCGCGCGACCTCTGTCGCACAGGGCTTTGACTAAGCATTGCGGCACATTCGACACCGAGCTGATGTGGACGTGGTCGCCCGACTTGATGACTTTAACGGCTTCTTCAGCCGTGACTGCTTGATATTGTTTCTTCATATTTCACAAACTTTTGTTCCCGAAAGCCGATCATGCGGAGTCGGGCAGGTCTTCTGGCTCGTCCCAGTCGGCGGCGTCTTCCCGATAACGAATATCAGTGACATCATTGCCGCAAACCTCGTTGTGGACTAACAGCTACGGGCATAGCTCCTGATTCACACAGGATTCCCTTTTAATCTTCGGCTGAAAGAACCCGATTCCGGCTGCAAAAGTACGCCTTTTTTCCTTGCGAACCGCCGAAAACCGATAATAAAACCCGTTCGCTAGCGTTTTGAAATGGCCGTTCGGCACGAAATTTGAAACTTTTTGCCGAACCAAAGAGAGAAATATGTATTTTCGTCAAAAATTTCATTGTATGAGACCACGACATAAAATCTCACTGATTATGATGATGACTTGTGCGTTATCTATCTCATTGTCAGCGCAAAAACATATCGAAGCCTACGATCCCGAAGCACGCTTCAACGAGGGCGTATTGGCATTCCAAAACCAAGAGTTCGGGGCGGCACTTACGGCGTTCACGCAATATCGTGCCCAAGCCACCGATGCCAAGGCGCAGCGTTGCGTTGATGCGCAGTACTACGAAGCGGTCAGTGCGATGTATCTCAGCCATGCCGACGGTCCGGCCAAGGTCGTCCAATTCGTGAACGACAACCCAGGCAGCACTTGGGCCAAACATGCCAACTTCCTCTACGCCAACCACTTGTTCCAAAACAAGAAATACAAGGAAGCCTTGGCCATTTACGATAAGACGGATGCCATGAGCCTGACCACCGACGAGGCGCAGCAGATGCAGTTCAACATGGGCTATGCCTATTTCCAGTCGGGCGAAACCGACAAGGCCATGCCGCTCTTCCACGGCTTGATGATGAACGAGGGCAAATACCAAGAGCCATCGCGTTACTATTATGCTCATATTCAATATATAAGGGAAAAATACAACGAGGCGTTGGACAACTTCCGCCGCCTGCGCTCGCACAGCGATTATGCTAAGGTGGTGCCCGCTTATATCATGCAAATTGACTATCTCAAAGGCGACTACCAGTCCGTCATCGAGGAAGGCCCGACCTATATCCAACAGGCCGACAAGAAGCGCAAGGCTGAGATGGCCCAAATCGTGGCCGATGCCTATTTCCAGCAGAAAGACTACGACAAGACCTTGGATTATTACAACATCTACAAGAAACACCTGACCCGTGGCATCTCGCGCGAGGCCTATTACCAGATGGGTGTCAGCAAGATGATGAAGGGCAACTATAAGGATGCCGTCGCCGATTTGCAGAAGATTGCAGGCAACAGCGACATCCTTGCGCAATACGCTTCCTATTATCTCGGCTCGTGCTATGCCAAGACCGACGAGCTGAAATATGCCCGTAGCGCGTTCTACAATGCCTATTCCGCCGGTTTCGACAAGGAACTCGCCGAAGAAGCCTTGTTCGACTATGCCAAGTTGAGCCTCATCCCTGGTGCCGACCCCTTCAATGAAGCCGTGGGACTGCTCGACAATTTCATCACCGAACATCCCAATTCGGAGCGCAAGGCCGAAGCTGAGGAGATGGCTATTTACCTGTTGCTCAACGCAAAGGAAAACGACGAAGCCCTCGACCGCCTCGAAGCGATGAAGAAGAAGAGCAAGGTGCTGCAAACCGTTTACGACGAACTGCTTTACGCCACAGGCATCGATAACGTGCAGAAGGGCAACTACGACAAGGCGCAGGTCTACTTCTCGAAGGTGATGAACAGCAAGCAGTCGGCTGCCAACAAGGCTCAAGCCTGCTTCTGGATGGGCGAGTCGGCCTACCAATTAGGCGACTTCACCAAGGCGGGCAAATACCTGACGCAGTTCAAGGAGATGAGCGCGGCATCAAGTCTGCCGGAATACGCCCTCGCCGACTACGACTTGGGCTACATCTATTACCAAAAGCCCGACTACACGGTTGCTGAGGAGCGTTTCAGGAGTTTCATCCGTTTGGCCGACGACCGCCAGCAAAACGACCTCAAGACCGATGCCTACATCCGCCTCGGCGACTGCTTCTTCATGGAACGCAGCTACGACCAAGCCATCAATTATTACGACCTTGCCACACGCCTCGGCAAACGCAACTCCGACTATGCGCTCTATCAACAAGGGCTTTGCTATGGCGCGAAAGGCAATGTAAACCAAAAGATTACCATGCTGAACGATATGGTTCAAGCCTATCCAAGCACACCCTATTACGAGCAGGCCCTGTTTGAGATTGGCAACACCTATCTCGTCCATGGCGACAAACGCTCGGCCATCAGCAATTTCAACCGCCTCATCAAGGAACGCCCGCGCTCAAGCTACACGCGGCAGGCGATGATGAAGGTCGGCATGATTTACTATAATAACAACCAATATGACCAAGCCATGGAGAACCTGAAGAGTCTCGTGGCCAACTATCCCAACACTGACGAGTCGCGCGAGGCCTTGAGCATCATCCGCAGCATCTACATGGAACAGAACAAGTTGGACGAATATTTCGGTTATGTCAATGCCAATGGCGGTCAAGTGAAGGTGACGCAACAGGATTCGTTGGCCTTCGCCAATGCGGAGAACTTTTACTTAGACGGTCGTTACCAGCAGGCACAGACCGCCTTGCAGTATTATTTTGACAACTTCCGCAACGGTGCCTACGCGCTGAAAGCCCATTATTATGCCTACGATTGTGCCGAAAAGGTGGGCACGCAGGAGCAAGTCGTCACGCACCTTAATTATATATTGTCGCAGCCCGACAACGACTACACTGACAATGCCCTCTTGAAGATGGCCCGCATCGAATACGAGAAAGGCAATTACAGCAAGGCGGGCGAATACTACGAGCGTCTGTCGCGCATCACCGAGGAACCGCTCAAGCGCCTCGAAGCCCTCGAAGGCAGCATGAAGAGCAACTTCTTCCTCGGCAACTACGACAAAGCCATCGAGATGGGGGAGGACCTGCGCGTCTCTCGCGACTTGACCGAAGAGCAGGTGAACCAAATCAACCACATTGTGGGCAAGTCGTACTTCGAGAAAGGCAACTACAGTGCGGCCATTGAACGATTGGACAAGAGCGCTCGCAACGACAAGTCGGTGTATGGCGCTGAGAGTGCCTACTACTCAGCAGTGGCCTCCATCAAGCTGAAAAACTATGACGAGGCCGAGAACAAGGTCTTCAACATTTCTGACAACTTCTCGAAGTACGACTATTGGGTTGCCAAGTCGTTCATTGCGCTGGCCGATGTGTATGTGGCCAAAGAGAACTACTTCCAAGCCAAGGAGACCCTCCGCAGCGTCATCGATAACTACAAAGGCAACGACCTGAAACAAGAAGCCCGCGCCAAGCTCGCCGAGGTGGAACGCCAAGAACCCAAGGTGGGCAGCAGCAACGGCATAGAACCCATAGAACCCGAATAAGTCCTGAAAGGACGACCAGATGTCAACGGGCGACTTCAGTCCCCGCCCAACAGCAGCCAAAGTCCCGAAGGGACGACAGCAACATAGGCAGGTGGTGTAAACCCCTGCCGACCAAACGACAATAACCGCAAAGTCCCGTAGGGACGACATAACAGTAAGCAGGCGACGTGAGTCCCTGCCTATAACACCAACCGAATATGAAAAGACACATCCTAATAGCAACCCTCGCCCTGATGGCCCTCACCGCCACAGCGCAACACGACGAACAAGTGACCGTGGAAGGCAAATACCGCCCCAAAGTCAACAAGGTGAACAAACTGCAACTGACGCCCGAAACGCCGCAACCCTCGTATGCCTATCCAAGCACCGAGGTCAACCCGAAGGAAACCAAGCAGAAGTTCGCCCTCGACTTGGAGAAGATCGCCCCGACGGGCTTCGCCGCCAAGAAAGACCAATTGGTCACCCCGACGCAGAATTTCCTCATGGCTGGCCTCGGCACGCGCCTCTCGCCCGTGTTTCTCTACAAGCACAACTCCATGCTGACCAAGACCTTGGGCCTCGGCGTGGGCATCAAGCACAACTCGTCGTGGCTCAACATCAAGGACTACGCGCCTTCGAGCTATATGAACAACGCTTTCGACGTGAACCTCACGACGAGCAAGTTCGACGGCATCCAGCTTGACGGCGGCGTGTTTTACAAGAACGACATGTACCACTATTACGGCGTCAATTTGGCGGAAATGCCACTGACGGACGAGCAGATTGAACTATACTGTCCGCGCCAGACCTACAACACCATTGGCGGTCATCTCGGCATCGCTTCCACTTCGACAAGGGTGGGTGAGTTGAACCATTCCGGTGGCCTTGACTATCAATACACTTTCGACAGGTTTGCTTCACAAGAGCATTACGCCGGCCTGGATTATGGCTTAGGTTATGCCCAAAACTGGTGGGGCGACAAGGATCATCCACAGAAAGTGGGACTTGATTTGGGCTTCCAATATGTTGGATTTTCAGCAAATGAAGATACAGAAAATCGTATCTTCTTCAAAGTCAATCCTTTCTTTGAGATGAAAGATGAATTTTATCGCTTGCATCTCGGTGTCAGAATGGATGGGGCAACCACAATTACAGAGGATGACAAATTTTTAGCCGTCCGTCCTGATGTGAGCGGCAGCCTGTTTATTTTGAACAAGAAGCTGGAGTTTTATGCCGGACTGAATGGAGGAAAAAAAATGTTGAGATTCGGCGAAATCGTTGAAGAGAATCCTTTCTTTGCTTACATTCATTTTCCCAATCATAGTTTCGACGTTTTCAGGTCGCAGAATGTAAAACTCGGCTTTGAGGGTGGTGTGCGCACCAATATTGCCGAAATCGTTGATTTGCATTTGGGTGTGCGCTATCGCCATACGGAAAATGACCCTTTCTATGTTTTGGAGTATGAGTATGTTGACAACGAATGGGTTGGCAATAAGTTTGCCTTGCTTTACTATGAAACTAAATTGGTGACTGTTATGGCTGACATTCGTGTCAAGATGCGCAACAGCCTCACGGCCGACTTGGGCTTTGCCTACAACAGTTGCAAGCCCACTTTTGAGGAATATGCTTGGTATCGCCCAACCACGGAAGGCAAGTTGAAACTGACTTACACTTTCAACGATGATTTGTCTTTCAATGCCTCCTTCCTCTATCAAGGTGGACGTTATGCACTGGTGCGAGGCGATGATGACACAAATTGGTTAGGTTGGATTCCTGAGAGAATAAAAGATGTCTTCGACCTCAGCCTTGGTGCCGACTACAAGGTGAACGACCAGATCACGGCCTTCGCCTTGCTCGATAACGTGGCGCATCAGAAATACCAGTTGTATTACAACTATCCCGTCACGGGCATCCAGTTCTTCGCCGGGGTGAAGTTGAGATTTTGAAAATGTCTAAAACGCTTCGAAAAGCCCTTCCTCATCGAAGGGCTTTTTTGTTTCCTGTGTGCGTAAAAATTTCGCCATATTGAAAATTTGCCCATTTTTAGCCTCATAGAGCCGTTTTGCGCGAAATCCAAATTTTACAACTTTTTTTGGCATCGTGCCGAAAAAATCCTTATCTTTGCACCTTTAATTGAAAAACCCTAATTTTTAGACAATGACTGAAGAAGAAAAAAGAGAATTGGCAAGCGAAGAATATGGTGCCAGTAAGATTCAGGTCCTCGAAGGCCTCGAAGCCGTGCGCAAACGTCCGGCCATGTATATCGGCGACGTCCATTTCCGTGGCTTGCATCATTTGGTATATGAGGTGGTCGACAACTCCATCGACGAGGC
>DGXB01000014.1:0-163 GCA_002396205.1 Bacteroidales bacterium UBA4243 | reverse complement strand
GACGAGGCCATGGCGGGCTATTGCGACAAGATTGACGTGCGCATCCTGCCCGGCAACTCCATCAGCGTCCTCGATAATGGTCGTGGTATCCCCACGGGTATGCACCCCAAGGAGCATCGTTCGGCCTTGGAGGTCGTCTTGACGGTGCTGCACGCTGGCGGCA
>DGXB01000049.1:3495-3792 GCA_002396205.1 Bacteroidales bacterium UBA4243 | reverse complement strand
TCGGTGATGAGGAACAGCACGCGGTCGGGATAACGGTGGGTCAAGCCGGGCGTCGGCGAGTCTTCATCTTCGTGCAGCGGGTCGAGCAGGTCGGCAGCCGCCTGATGGGTCTCCAATGCGGTCGGGATGCACTGACGGCGGACGGGGTCATGCGGGTCGTTCGGGTCGATGAGGCTCAGATAATAAGGAGTGATGGCCATGCGGAGGGTCGAGAGGGTCTTTCTCACGCCTTCTTCCTCCTCGGCGGTCAACTTCACATATTTCTTCAAATCCTCAAGGGTCTCGATGCGGTTCTTC
>DGXB01000049.1:0-3426 GCA_002396205.1 Bacteroidales bacterium UBA4243 | reverse complement strand
CCTGCCATTTCCAGTCGTTCCACTGCTCGTCGGTGACTTCCGGGAATAATTGTTTTCTTCTTGATTCTGCCATAGTAGTCTTATTTTGACTTCGGGACTTCGGGACACGGGACTACGGGACATCCAACCCGTCCCGTAGTCTCGCAGTCTCGTAGTCTCGCGTCCTCAATTACGCATACAACTCTTCAAAAATCTTACGGAGTTTCGGGCTTTCGCGGAGTTCCTGCAAGGTGAATTCGGCGTGGCCTTTGGTGTAGCCGTTGCCCATGATCATGTTCACGTCGGCACCGATGCCTTCAGCGCCCAATGAAGCCTTGGTGAAGCTGGTGGCCATCGAGAAGAAGTAGACGATACCGTCATCCTTCGTGCAGAGCACGGCGGTCATCTCTTGGTCGGGCACGTTGACGCAGTTGATGGTCACGTCGGCCATCTTGCCGTTGGTCAGCTTCTCGACGAGTTCATAGACTTGGACGGGCGTCATGCCAGCAGCGCTTTCCACGATGTCGCAGAAGCCGAGGTCCTTGATACGTTGGGTCGACTTGGGGCTGTTGGCGATACCGATCACCTTACCCGTGACGCCGACGCGCTTCTTGGCTTCGTAGGCGCAGAGCATACCGCTCTTACCACCGGCGCCAAGGATGACGACGGTTTGGCCGTATTGGCACAACTTGGCGGTCTGGGCAGGAGCACCAGCCACGTCGAGGGCGCTCAAAGCGAGTTTCTCGGGCATGTCGTCCGGAATCTTGGCATAAATGCCGCTTTCGAACAGAATGGCCTTACCCTTGATGTCGACTTGGTCAACATCGGGACGGATTTCCAGGATCTCGTCGATGCGGAGCGGAGTCAGCGAAAGGCTGACGAGGGTGGCGATGCGGTCGCCTTCCTTCAGGTCGATCTTGCCTTTCAGTGCGTCACCTATCTTCTCGACCTTGCCGAGGAGCATACCGCCAGAGCCGGTACGACGGTTGCGGTGCTTGCCTTGCAGCTCCACGTTGAGGAACATCTCCTTCTTCACCTCTTCCATAATTCTCTCTTGGCTTGCGCCTTCACCAGCCTGTTGCTTGGCGTAGTTGTGGATGTCGGTGAACGAAGCGGAGTCGATGTTCAGGGTCTGCACGTCGATGAGAATCTCGTTGTCCCAAATCTCGTCCATGTTGTTGTTCAACTTGTTAGCGGGTTGCGGCAGCACGCCGACGGGTTCGATTACACGGTGAGTACCGTATTTGTTACCATGTTTTTGCATTGATTTTAATGTTTAATTGTTTATTGATTAAATGTTTAATTGTTGTTTTGTTTGAGTCGAATTTCATTTTTTCGAACACACAGGACGGACAGGCAAACCACCGCATATATAGCCAAAACTACCTGAGTATTCGCTGTCTGAATAAGCATTGAAATCGAAAAGCCACGCTTCGCCAGCCATATCCGTAAAAAGCGAACTTGACCAATAGCTAGCATTTTGGCCATCGAGAGATATGGCATCTACATATTGGCCTGCGGCAGGCAAGAAAATACAATTGCCATTCGATCCAGTGACAAGACAGCCTGTAACGCCATTTTGCGTCATCCACTCATGCGTGGTGTTTTTATACAATTCTGTCCACTGTTCTTTAGAAGGTGTCAACCACCCATTGCCCCATTTGACCCTGGCAGCATCATCTTGCAGTTGCAATTCAGTCAAGTCGTCTGTAAACCCATTATCGCCAAACTTTGACATTGTGCAATACTTAGTGAGTTTGTCCCAAGCACCATTACAGTACTTATAGTTAATCCAAGTGAAGGTAGTCTTAGGTTCAGTCTCAGCCCAAGCAAAATAATCACCATAACTTTCTGGAGTATCTGCACCAACATTGCAAGTCGCCCAAAGAGTTCCGCTCGGCAAACCAAGGTCAACCCATTCGTGGCCGTTAAGCGTTCCTGTTGTAGTTTCGTTAGGTTTCGGATCCTTTTCGCACGACGGCATAATGCAAACCGCTGCCAGTGCCATTGCTAATACTAATGCCTTTTTCATTGTTGCCAAATTAAAGATTCAATTATCCTTTATTTATTGCGTGGTTTCAACCCAAGGATTTCGCGAGCCTCATCGGAGGTGGCAATCGGGCGACCGAGTTCGTTGGCGAGGCGGACGACCTTGGAGACCAGTTCACCATTCGATTGAGCAAGCACGCCCTTCGAGAGGTAGAGGTTGTCCTCGAAGCCCACGCGGACGTTACCACCCATGGCGATGGCAGCGGCGGCCATCGGGAAGGCATGGCGACCTACGCCGGTGACGGTCCAAGTGGAGCCAGCGGGGATGCCATTCACGAGCCAGCAGAGGTTGGCAACGGTAGCGGGAGTGCAGCCGGGCACGCCCAACACGAAGTTGAACTGCATGGGAGCGCCAGGGGCCTGACCTTTCTTGGCCATGTTGAGGATGGTGTCGAGGTGACCCATCTCGAAGCATTCGTATTCGGGCTTGATGCCGCGTTCCATCATGCGTTTGCCGAAGGCGCGCATAGTGGGCATGGTGTTGTCAAAGATCTCGTCGCCGAAGTTGCAGGTACCGCAGTCGAGGGTAGCCATTTCGGGCAACGGGTCAGTGTCAGTCGATTGGAGACGCTCGTCGGGAGTCATGCCGACGGCACCGCCAGTCGATGGGATGAGGATGACGTTGGGGCACACCTTCAGGATGGCCTCTTCGCACTCTTGGAAACGGCCACGGTCCTGGGTGGGCGTGCCGTCGTCCCAGCGGACGTGCAGGTGGACGATGGCGGCACCGGCGTCGACGGCCGACTTGGCCTCGCGCACGATTTCCTCAACGGTATAAGGCACATTGGGATTCTGTTCCTTAGTGACTTCCGCGCCGCAGATGGCGGCAGTGATGATCAGTTTATCCATTTCGTTGATTTTCAGATTTAAGATTTAAAATTTAAAGATTGTTTTGTTCGGGTCTTCTAATTCCCCGCCTTTCAGGCTTGGGGTTGTTTTACTCCCCCGCCCTTCGGGCACCCCCTCAAGAGGGGGACGCCTACCGGACGCTGATTTTGCGCCGCTTTGCGCCTCCCCCTTTTAAGGGGGGGCAGGGGGGATTCAAGCTCCTCACTTCCTCTGGCAATCCTTAGGAGTCACGCAGGTACCCGAGGCGCGGCAAACGAGGATAGGCTCATCCAATTCGTCGGCGGCTGAGGGCGAGATGTCGGGGCGGGCTTGGGCCACCTTGCGAGCCTCAAACATCATGTGGCGCGAGGTATTGCCTTCGCGGTCGATCCAGCCTTCGGCTTCGATGAAGTCGCCTGCATACACAGGGGCCTTGAATTCAATCATGTCGTATGCGCAGAAGAGGCCTTCGTCGCCGTCGCGCATAATCAAGAGTTCGGTAGCCACGTCACCGAAGAGGTGAACCATGTGGGCGCCGTCAACCAAATTGCCACCATAGTGGGCATCCTT
>DGXB01000004.1:17431-17980 GCA_002396205.1 Bacteroidales bacterium UBA4243 | reverse complement strand
GTCGCCAGCCTGCGTCTCGATGATGGGCAGTGCGGTGATGGAGCCGCCGCCTTTCACGATGTCCTTGATGCTGTCGGGAAGGTCGTTCATCTGGCGCGCCACGTCGTCGTTCTTGATGATCTTGGCGGCGCGTTCAAGCAAACGGCTGTGGAGGTAGAAAATGTCGCCGGGGTAAGCCTCACGTCCAGGCGGACGGCGCAAAATCAGCGAGACTTCACGATAGGCCACGGCCTGCTTCGAGAGGTCGTCGTAGATGATGAGGGCATGACGGCCCGTGTCGCGGAAGTATTCGGCGATGGCCACGCCAGCGTAGGGGGCGTAGAACTGCATGGCGGCAGGGTCGGAGGCGGTGGCCGAGACCACGATGGTGTAGTCCATGGCACCGTTCTGTTCCAGCGTGTTCACGAGGTTGGCCACGGTGGAGCCTTTCTGTCCGACGGCCACGTAGATGCAGTAAACCGGGTCGCCGTTCTTGAAGTTTTCCTTCTGGTTGATGATGGTGTCGATGGCGATGGCGGTCTTGCCCGTCTGGCGGTCGCCGATGATAAG
>DGXB01000004.1:13051-17371 GCA_002396205.1 Bacteroidales bacterium UBA4243 | reverse complement strand
GCGGTCGCCGATGATAAGCTCACGTTGGCCGCGCCCGATGGGGATCATGGCGTCAACGGCCTTGAGGCCCGTTTGCAGCGGCTGGTTGACGGGCTGGCGGAAGATGACGCCCGGGGCCTTGCGCTCCAGAGGCATCTCGTAGGTCTTGCCTTGTATGGGTCCCTTGCCGTCGATGGGTTGGCCGAGGCCGTCAACGACGCGGCCCAACATGCCTTCGCCCGCGAGGACGGAGGCGATGCGCTGGGTGCGCTTCACCGTTTCGCCTTCCTTGATGCCTTCGGTGGGACCGAGCAGCACCACGCCGACGTTGTCTTCCTCAAGGTTGAGCACCACGCCCATGGTGCCGTTCTCGAACTGCACCAGCTCGTTCGACTGCACCTTGTCGAGGCCGTAGACGTGTGCCACGCCGTCGCTCACTTGCAATACCTTGCCCACCTCCTCGAACTGAACCTTGTTGCTCATGTTCTGGAGCTGCATCTGCAAGATGCTCGAAATTTCACTTGGTTTGATGTTTGACATATATGTAGTGTTTTATTTATTGCTTCAATCTGTTTTTCAATGCGTTCAGTTGCCCCACCACGCTGGCGTCCATCCGCGAGTTCTCGATGTCGAGGATGAAGCCCCCGATGAGGCTCGGGTCGATGTGGACGTCCAATTCGGCGTCGGCGTCGAAGGTCTGCTTCACGAAGGCCTTGATCTTGTCGTAGGTCTCCTCGGGCAGCTGCGTGGCGGTGGTCACCTGTGTGCTCAGGATGTGGTGCTTCTCGCGATACATCTCCATGTATTTCATCGCGATGAGGAACATCTTGTCCTCGCGTTTCTGGTCGGCCACGAAGGCGATGAACTGCTTCAAGCAGCCGTGTATAGGCTCGCCGACGGCCATTTCGAGCAGCTTCACTTTCTCCTCACGGGCCACGATGGGGTCGGCCAACACTTCGTTGAACTGGCCGATGGCCAAAAGGTAGTTGTGCGTGAAGTGCGTGAAGCCTTCATAGACTGCCGCCTCGCAGCCTTGCTCTTGGGCTACTTGGAACAATGCCCGCGCATACCTGACCGATATTTTTCCGTTGTCCATGGCTTATGCTTCAATTCGGGGTTGGTTGTTCTTGAGCAGTTGCTCGATGTAGGCGCTTTGCGACGGTTTGTCGTCAAGCTCGCGTTGCAGCAGCTTCTCGGCGATGTCGACTGAGAGGGCGATGACCTCGTTCTTGATGTTGGCCATGGCCTCGGCCTGTTCCTTTTCGATCTTCAGTCGGGCGTCGGCCACGATCTTCTCGGCTTCCTTGCGGGCCTGCACCTTCGCCTCTTCGATCACCTGGTTCTTCAGGTCCTGGCTCTCTTTCATGATGCGAATCTGCTCGGCTTGCGTGGCGACCAAGGTCTCTTTCTGCTTCTGCTCGATGCCAGCCAAGGCGTTGTTGGCTTCTTCGGCCTTCAGCAACGAGTCGGCAATGTGGGCGTTGCGCTTCTCGACGGCACCCATGATCATCGGCCAACCAGCCTTCGCCAAGATAGCGAAGACGATGAGGAAGGCGATGAGCATCCATATCACTAATCCACTTTCGGGAAGAAATAAATCCATGTGTTTATTGTTTAATTGTTAGTTGTTTAATCGTAGATTGGGGACTGCGGGACTTCGGGACACGGGACTTCGGGACGTTTTTACGGTCCCGTAGTCCCGTAGTCTCGTGTCTCGCGTCCATTAGCCGAGGACGGCCAACACGCACACGACGATGGCGAACAGCGTTGCACCTTCGACGAGAGCGCCGGCGATGATCATGCCAGACTGGATTTTGCTGGCGGCTTCGGGCTGACGGGCCATGGCTTCCATGGCTGACTGACCGATTCTACCGATACCGATGGCGGCACCGATCACTGCGATAGCGGCTGCGATGGCGGCCAAACCTGGCACATACGATACCGCGTCAAGAAGGATTGATAATAACATGATGATTGAATTTAGAATTGTTGGTTGTTTATTTGTTTAATTGTTTATTCGTTGGTTTGTAGGGCTGTCACAATGTGGCAGCCGTACAGGATTATTCGTGTTCAGGTTCATGTTGCGCCATGCCGATGAACAGCGATGACAGGATGGTGAAGACATAGGCCTGGATGTAGGCCACCAGCAACTCCAAGGCCGTCATGAAGATGGTCATGAAGATGGAGACAATGCTCATCACGCTGCCCATGCCTGCGCCATACATGCCGCCGATGATGAAGATCAGCGCCATGAGCACCATGATGACGATGTGGCCGGCCAAGATGTTGGCGAACAGACGGACCATCAGGGCGAAAGGCTTGGTGATGGTGGAGATAAGCTCGATGATGGGCATCAGCGGGAAGGCCTTCAGGAAGATGGGCACGTCGGGCCAGAGGATGTCCTTCCAGTAGTGACGGTTGCCGAAGACGTTCACGAAGAAGTAGGTCAGCAGGGCCAGCACCACGGTGATGCTCAGGTTGCCCGTCACGTTGGCGCTGAACGGGAAGAACGGAATCAGGCCGAACAGGTTGGCGAAGAAGATGAAGAAGAACACCGTCAACAGATAAGGCGCGAACTTGTTCACTTTCTTTGCGGGGATGTTGGGGCGGATGATGCCGTCCAAGACGGTATAGGTGAGCCATTCCACCAAACCTTGATACTTGGTGGGCTTGCCCATCGGGTCTTTCTTGTATTTCTTCGCGGCGGGCAGGAAGAAGGCCAAGAGGAAGGCGCACACCAAGAAGATGCCGAAGGCGTTCTTGGTAAACGAGATGTCGAACGGGCGCGAGATGCTGCCGTCGGCCTTCACCTCCACCAGCTTGCCAGGATATTTGTCGGCGCTGATGGGTTCGATGAAGAAGTTGGCACCATTGTGGCTGAAGGTCTCGCCCTCTTTCAGCTCGCAGACGTGCTTCGACGAGAAGACGTGCCAGCCGCCACCGTCCTTGCATTTGACGATGACGGGCAGCCAAACGCAAACGGGGTGCTCGTGGATTTCCGTGATGTGGAAGCAATACGAGTCGCCCGTATGCCCGAAGATGAACGACTTGGCGTCGAACTTCTCAGCCTTTTTCTCGGTTGGGGCGGGGCTTTCCTCGGTGGGTGCGGCAGGGATGCTGTCTTGGGCAAAGGCCCAAGCAGGCATCAGCATGGCCGCTAAGACCAAGAAAAGCGTGATATGACGGAAAACATTTTTCATTCCTTGATTTCTTTGTTCAAGTTCTTGATGTAATGGTTGTAGACGCAGGTCTCTGCGACCAATGCAATAAGGTAGGCCGAAGCCGTGATGATGACAAAAGCCTTGCTGCCAGCCTTGACGAAGAGGATGTAAAGCACCATGGCGGCTACGGTAAGCGCGATTTTGATGCCTTTGTAGACCAGCAGCCAGGTGAGCTTGTTGGGATGGCTGTCGATGTTGCTCTTCATCAGGTGGCAATAGAAGGCGCCCAACACCATGTAGAGGTTGGGTCCCGTGATCATCCAATTGTTCCACCAGGGCTTGTCGGCGAAAAAGCAGAGCAGCACACCGTCGATGACGAGGCAGAGCAGCAGGAAGACCGCAAGATATTTTGTCAACACGTTCTTTTTCATAGCTCTACGCAGATGGTCAGGTGGTTGTCGTGATTCTCGGTGAAGCCGCCTTTGATGACGAACTCCTTTTGCTCGCCGTTGGCATCGGTGAGGCTGACCTTGCCGGCCTCAAGGATGGCGACGATGGCGGCGTGGTGCTCCAGCAGGGTGAAAGGTCCCATCTTGCTCGGCACGGTGACCGACGAGGCTTCGCCTTCAAACAGCGTTGCGTTTGGTGATATGATTTCGACGTTCATGACACCATGAATTAATTGGCGTTAGCGTTCTTCAGCAGCTCTTCGCCCTTGGCGATGGCATCGTCGATGGTGCCCACAAGGTTGAAGGCGGCCTCGGGATATTGGTCCACTTCGCCGTCCATGATCATGTTGAAGCCACGGATGGTCTCCTCAATCGGCACCATCACGCCCTTCAGGCCGGTGAATTGCTCGGCGACGTGGAACGGCTGCGACAGGAAACGCTGCACGCGGCGGGCACGGTGGACGACGATCTTGTCCTCTTCCGAGAGTTCCTCCATGCCGAGGATGGCGATGATGTCTTGCAGTTCCTTGTTGCGTTGCAGCAGCTGGATGACGCGCTGTGCGGTGTCGTAGTGCTTCTGTCCGATGATGTTCGGGTCGAGGATGCGCGAGGTGGAGTCGAGCGGGTCGACGGCAGGGTAGATGCCCAACTCGGCGATCTTACGGCTCAACACGGTGGTGGCGTCCAAGTGCGAGAAGGTGGTGGCCGGTGCGGGGTCGGTCAAGTCGTCG
>DGXB01000004.1:12799-12989 GCA_002396205.1 Bacteroidales bacterium UBA4243 | reverse complement strand
GGTCAAGTCGTCGGCAGGCACGTAGATGGCCTGCACCGAGGTGATGGAACCACTCTTTGTCGAAGTGATGCGTTCCTGCATCTGACCCATTTCGGTGGCCAACGTCGGTTGGTAACCCACAGCCGAAGGCATACGGCCAAGCAGTGCCGACACCTCCGAACCGGCTTGAGTGAAACGGAAGATGTTGTCG
>DGXB01000004.1:0-12734 GCA_002396205.1 Bacteroidales bacterium UBA4243 | reverse complement strand
AGATGTTGTCGATGAAGAGCAGGATGTCGTCGACGCCGTCGTTCAACTCGTCGCGGAACGACTCGGCCACGGTCAGGCCCGACAAGGCCACGCTCACACGTGCCCCAGGAGGCTCGTTCATCTGGCCAAAGACCAAGGTGGCCTGCGAGGTGGCAAGGGCCTTCTTGTCGATTTTCGAGAGGTCCCAGTCGCCTTCTTCCATGGCCTTGACGAACTCGTCGCCGTATTTGATGATGCCCGACTCAATCATCTCGCGGAGCAGGTCGTTGCCCTCACGGGTACGCTCGCCCACGCCAGTGAACACCGAGTAGCCGTTGTAGCCTTTCGCGATGTTGTTGATGAGTTCCATGATGAGCACCGTTTTGCCTACGCCTGCGCCACCGAAGAGGCCGATCTTGCCGCCCTTCAGGTAAGGCTCAAGCAGGTCGATGACCTTGATGCCGGTGAAGAGCACCTCTTTCGAGGTGGCTAAGTCTTCAAACTTGGGTGCCTCGCGGTGGATGGGGTATTCGGTCTTGCGGTCAAGCTCGCCGATGCCGTCGATGGCGTCGCCCGTCACGTTGAGCAGGCGGCCCTTGATTTGGTTGCCGATGGGGATGGAGATGGGCTTGCCAAGGAGGTTGACCTCCATGCCGCGCATGAGGCCGTCGGTCGAGTCCATGGCGATGGTACGCACCGAGTCCTCACCGATGTGCTGCTGGCATTCGAGCACCAGGCGCTTGCCGTTGGGGCGCACTACCTCAAGGGCATCGTGGATCTTCGGGAGGGTGGCTTCACCGTTCTCAAAATAGACATCGACCACGGGGCCGATGATCTGTGTGATTCTTCCTTTTGACATGTTGTATTTGTGTTGTTCCTTATTCTGTTGGTGATATTGAAGCCGCAAATTTATCAAATAATGTTTTCCGTTCGACCTTTTTTGACGAAAAAGAAAAAAAAGTTTCTAAAGGGGTGGAAAACCAATTTGATGCAAAATTCACGCTTTTTTTCGGATTGATTGAAAAAAACAACCTATAGAATGAAAAATAAAGTTCCATGTTGGATTTATAGGATATTTTTGCACCCAAATCTATTGTTATGGAAAACGAAAAGAAAACGGAAAACTCGAAACGTATACAGACTTCGCTGCTCAATGCGGCAGAGAAGAAGGCCCTCGTTTGGTTGGCCGAACGCCAGCCTAAGTGGGTCGATTCCGACATGCTCACCTATGTCGGACACGTTGGGGCTGGCCTCATCGCCTTGGGCTTCATCTTGTCGGGTCTCAACGTCCACTTCCTGTGGATCAGTATCTTGGGGTTCGTCGTCAATTGGTATGGCGACTCGCTCGACGGCACTCTTGCCCGTGTGCGCAACCAGCAAAGGCCCATCTATGGCTTCTATCTCGACCACACGATGGATGCCATCAACGAGGCTTTGATGTTCATGGGTGCGGGCTTGTCGCCTTTCATGCGCTTCGACTTGTCGTGCGTCATTTTGGTGGTCTACCTCATGTTGACGCTCAACGTGGCCATGAACGCCCACCTCAAGGGCGAGTTCCGCCTGACCTACGCCAAATTGGGTCCCACCGAGCTGCGAATCATTTGCATTTTGGCTTGTCTTATATTAATAGGTGTAAAGTCGTTGCGCACCTTCGCGCTCCAAATCCCGTGGATGGGCGGCATGTTCGAGATGCACATCCTCGACGTCATCGGCTTTGTCATCCTTTTGGCGCTGATAGTCATTTATTTCGTCACCATTTTCCAGGATGCCCGTTACTACTCTAAAATAGACCCGAAGCACAAGAATGACTAAGGCTCAGGTGGCCATATTGAAACGGGTGCCGAAGTTCATCATCGGCAACGTGGTTGGAACGCTCGTCGACACGCTGGTGCTATGGGTGTTCTCGCATTTCGTGTTCGACGGCTATGTGGGCGAGGTCATCATTTCGCCCGTCATCTCGTTCGAGTGCGCCGTGTTGGTCAATTTCCTCTTGTCGTACCACTTTATTTGGAAAGACCGCGTGCCCCAAATGACGTCGAGGTCGTTTTTGGTGCATTTCTGGCCCTACAACATTTCGTGCATCGGTGGTTTCCTCGTCAAGATGGGCGCATTGATGCTGATCCAATACCTGACCAAGTGGGACGTCGTGATTTGCAACCTGTTGGCGCTTTGCGTTTCGGGAACGTTCAATTTCGCGATGAATGAATTCGTGGTCTTCAGGAAAAGAAAGGAGAAATGACGATGGCCTTGCTGACGATGGAAGAGATTGAAGCCTTGTCGCCCGTTTTCAGAGGTGAGAAAGGGCATAAGTTGGCCCAAAAGGTGTTGCGATTCACGGGCATCGACCAACTGGCCGAACGCTATGGAAGGCATGAAGACCTTGCCGGCCCCGATTTCGTTGATGCTTTCCTCAAAGACTTGAACGTCAACTACGAAGTGGCTGGATTTGAGCATCTTGCTGCTTTGGCTGACGGGCCGTTTGTGACTGTCAGCAACCATCCCTACGGTGGCATGGACGGCCTCATCCTCATCGACCTCGTCGGGCATTTCCGCGACGACTACAAGGTGATGGCCAACCAGTTCCTCAATTTGGTGAAGACCATCAAGGACAACTTCATCAGCGTGGTGCCGGCCACGAAAGGCGCGGCGAAGGCCACCAAGGAAAGCATTGAGGGCGTGCGTAAGGCGCTGGCGCAAGTGATGCAGGGAAGCCCGTTGGGCATCTTCCCCGCCGGAGCCGTGTCCGATTTCCACCTGCGCGACTTCCGCATCTACGACCGCCCTTGGCAACCATCGGCCATCCGCTTGATACAGAAGATGAAAGTGCCGGTGCTGCCCATCCGTTTCTTCGACCGCAACTCCACCTTTTTCTATTTCTTGGGCCTCATCAACTGGAAGGTGCGTACCGTGCGCCTGCCCAAAGAGGTGCTCAACAAGTCGGGGAGGCAGGTCAGGATTGGCATCGGGCCTGTGGTTTCGGTTGAGAAACAAAAGGAAACCGCATCGGTCGAGGATTTGGGAAAACTGTTGCGCGACGCGGTTTATGGCATGGCGTTGCCCGACCTTTTCCAGCCCCGAAATTCGATAAATTTTGAAAAATTGAGTCGTTGAACCTAATAAAAAACTATTTTTGCACGATGATTACCAAGATTAAAGAAGTCGCCACGAGGAAGGAATTGAATGCGTTTGTGCATTTTCCCAATGTACTCTACAAGGGCAATCCTTACTATGTCCCGCAAATCGAGTCGATGGATCGCGATACGCTGACGCCCGGGAAAAACCACGCCTTCGAGGTGTGCGAGGGCAAGTATTGGTTGGCCTATGACGAAAGAGGCGACATTGTGGGGCGCGTGGCAGGCATCATCAATCGGAAGTACAACGAGAAGACGGGCGAGAAGATTTGCCGCTTCGGCTGGATCGACTTCGTCGACGACCATGATGTTTCGAAGGCCTTGATTGACACGGTGGAAGGCTATGCCAAGGAAAAGGGGATGAATGTGATGAGCGGCCCGATGGGTTTCCTTGAGTTTGATGCGGCAGGGATATTGGTGGAGGGTTTCGACAAGCTGCCGACGGCCTATGGAAAGTACAACGCGCCCTACTACGAGGAGCATCTGACGGCTTTGGGATACAAGAAAGACGCCGACTATGTGGAGTACCTTATCAAGGTGCCTGAGGTGATCCCCGACCGTTATGAGCGCATGGCCCAGTTGGTTTCGGTCAAGAACAGCCTGCATCAGGCCGCGTTCCGCAACCGCGCCGAGCTGGAGCCTTACTTGGACGGCGTGTTCAAGTGCCTCAACTCGGCCTATTCGCAGCTGCACGGATTCTCGGAACTGTCGCCCGGTCAATGCGAGGACTTGAAGAAACAGTTTGTGACCAACATCAATGTCGACTACGTATCCGTCGTCCTCGATGCTGATGAGCATGTGGTGGGCTTCGGCGTGGCGTTGCCGTCGCTCTCCAAGGCGATGCAGAAGGCCAACGGCTCGCTGTTCCCCTTCGGCTGGATCCATATGATGAAGGCTTTCAAGCAGAACGACACCATCGACCTGCTGCTTATCGCCATCGACGAGAAATACAAGAACAAAGGCGTGAACGCGATGATTTTCCACAAGTTTGCGGAAGGCATCACGAAAAACGGCATTAAATACATCGAGTCGACCCGAGAGCTGGAGGACAACACGAGCGTACAAAACCTCTGGCGCTATCTCGAACACGACTTGACCAAGAGAGCAAGAACATACATTAAACAACTATAATTCATAACGCGATGAGAACTAACCTGTTACAGAAATCATGTGCAAGATATAGAGCCCCACAAGAAGCCAAGGCCAAAGGCATTTATCCTTACTATAAACCCATTGAGTCGGAGCAAAGTACTGTGGTGAAAATCAATGGCAAGGATGTGCTGATGTTTGGCTCCAACAGCTACCTCGGCCTGGCCAACGACCCGCGCCTGAAGGAAGCCGCCATCGAAGCCATCAAGAAATATGGCACCAGTTGCTCAGGTTCGCGTTTCCTCAACGGCACGTTGGACATCCATGTGGAGCTGGAGGAGAAATTGGCCAAACTCGTGGGAAAGGAACAGGCCGTGTGCTTCAGCACGGGCTTCCAGGTCAACTTGGGCGTGGTTTCGGCACTTTGTGGTCGCAACGACTACTTGCTTCTCGACAGCCTCGACCATGCGTCCATCATCGAAGGCAGCCGCCTCTCGTTTGCCAAAGTGTGGAAATACAACCACAACGACATGGAACAGCTTGAGGCCAAATTGAAGCTCGCCAACCCTGATTCGGTCAAACTCATCGTGGCCGATGGCATCTTCTCGATGGAAGGCGACATTGTCGACCTGCCCAAGATGGTGGAATTGGCCGACCAATACGACGCCAACATCATGATTGACGACGCCCATGCTCTCGGTGTTTTAGGTCATCAAGGGCGCGGCACGGCTGACCATTTCGGCCTCACCGACAAGGTGGACCTGATTATGGGCACGTTCAGCAAGTCGTTTGGCTCGCTCGGAGGTTTCATCGCCGCCGACTTCGACGTCATCAACTTCTTGAAACACAATGCCCGTTCGCTTATCTTCAGCGCCAGTATGCCGCCGGCGAATGTGGCCGCCGTCAGCAAGGCTGTCGACATCATGCTCAGCGAACCCGAAAGGATTCAGCACCTTTGGGACGTGAGCAACTACGCCCGCAAGCAGTTCCAAGACCGTGGCTTCGACACGGGCCACAGCTGCACGCCCATCATTCCGCTCTTGGTGCGTAATTCGGAGAAGGCCTTCTGGCTGTGTAACCGCTTGTTGGAAGACGGTGTGTTCGTCACGCCCGTCATCGCGCCCGCCGTGCCCGAAGAGGATGTCATGATTCGCTTCGCCTTGATGGCCACGCATACTTTCGAGCAGGTCGACGAGGCCGTGGAGAAGATTACGAAGGCGTTTAAGGAAGCTGGAGTGATATGATCGTTTTCATCACTGGAATCTCGTCTGGCTTTGGCCTCGAAACGGCGCGGCTGCTTGCGCAAGAAGGCCACACCGTTTACGGCACGGTGCGCCGCTCGGTGGAGCCGTTACCCAATGTGCATTATCTGACACTTGATGTCCGCGATAGGGAAGCGGTGAAAAAGGCCGTTGACGAAATCGTAGCGAAAGAAGGCAGCATCGACGTGTTGGTCAACAATGCTGGCATGGGCATCGGCGGTCCTCTGGAGTTTGCTACGGAGGAGGAGATTCGTTTGCAGATGGACACTAACTTCATGGGTCTGGTGCATTGCGTTGATGCCGTTTTGCCCCACATGCGCCGACAAAAAAACGGCAAGATCATCGCCCTCAGCAGCATCGGCGGCCTGATGGGGCTGCCGTTCCAAGGCTTCTATTCCGCCAGCAAGTTTGCCATCGAAGGCTATTGCGAGGCTTTGCGCTTGGAGACGAAATCGTTTGGCCTGCAAGTCGTTGTGCTTCGCCCTGGCGACTTCTCCACGGGCTTCACAGGCAGCCGCAAGAAAGTGACCGACCAAGCTGCGCTCGAAGCCTATCCCATTTATAAAACTGCCATCAGTAAGGTGGAACACGACGAAAACTGCGGCTTGAAACCTGTCGTTTTGGCCCGAAAAATCAGCAAAATCATCAGGAAAAAGAACCCGCGCAACGGCTATGTGGTGGCTTCGTTGGAGCAAAGACTCTCCGTTTTGCTGAAGCGCATCCTGCCTGCGAAGTGGTTTGGGAGGATTTTGGGGAGTTATTACAGGGTTTAGTGAAATTTTTCCCGTTTCTTTTCGTTTTCTTGTTTGGAATGCTTAATTTTGCCCCCTAAAACAAAATAGTTGGCAGTTGCCAGTTGTTCAGTTACCAGTTAGCCGACAACTGAACAACTGGACAACTCACAAACTGAACAACTAAACAAAGAGATATATGCAAGACAAACTGCAAGAATTGACCGACAGGCTCTACAACGAGGGTCTCTCGAAAGGAAAACACGACGGAGAGGAACTGCTGCAAAAGGCACAGGCCGAGGCCGACCGCATCGTGGCCTACGCCAAGGCCGAGGCCGACCGCATCATCGCCCAAGCCAACAAGGAAGCCGAGGAACTGAAAACCAAGGTGACCGCCGACGTGAAGATGGCCGCCACGCAAAGCATCGCCGTGACGAAACAAGAAATCGAGAAAATGATCGTGACCAAGGCCGCCACTGAGGGCGTGAAAGCCAACATGGGCAATGCCGCCTTCGTGAAAGAATTGATTTCCAGCGTGGTGAAGGCCTTCAACCCGCAAAACGCCTCGCCCGTGGCTTTGGATCTCATCCTGCCCGAAAAACTGAAGTCCGAGGTAGAGCCTTTCATGAAGAACGAAATCGCCAACCAACTCAAGGCCGAGGTGAAGGTGGACTACTCCAAGAAGATGAACGGCGGCTTCAAGGTCGCGCCCAAGGGCGGCGGCTATGTGCTCAGCTTCACCGATGAGGAGTTCACACAGCTCATCGCCAACTATCTGCGTCCCGCCACCAAGAAAATCCTCTTCGGCTGATGGATAACTACGTCTATATCGTGGCCGGCTTGCCGGAACTGACCTCGGGATTCGAGACTACGGGATTCGACTATGCCGCGCTCAAGGAGTCCGTCATGGAGCTGCTCTCCGAGAAAGACCAGCAATTGGTTGAACTCATGGAGGAGGGCTTCGACGAGCAAACCCTTGGTGCCGACTTTTACGCCAAGGCCGCCGAGAGCAAGAACCGCTTCATCCGCGAGTACTTCGACTTCGACGGTCGCCTGCGCAACATGAAAGTGCAATATTTGGCCAAACGCCTCGGCAAGGACGGCAATGCTTTCCTTGTTGACTTGCCCGAAGCCGACTTCGACGAAGGCAAGCAGATAGAAGAAATTCTCGCTGATGCCGACTTCGTGAAGCGTGAGCAGAAGATGGACGAGCTGAAGTGGGAGAAGGCCAGCGACATCGCCCGCATGGACTACTTCAACATGAACGCCATCCTCGCTTTCCTCGTCAAGGCCAAGACCGTCCAGCGCTGGGCAGAACTCGACACGGCGAAGGGCGAGGAGATGTTCAAGAAACTTGTCCAGGAGATTCGCGGTACGAGTGCGGATTTGGATTTGAGCGGAGGAGGAAAATAACTTTTTGAGGTTATAAACAATAAATATAATCTTTAGAGGTTATAAATGGGAAGATATAAGTTCTGGGCCTTATAAACGGCAAATATAAGTTCTGAGCCTTATAAAACGATAAAGATAAATATGGTAAGAGCAACTATTTCGGCTGATATCATTTCCTCCACATCGTTAAGCGTGGAGGAATTGACACTTTTGCAATCTGAGATACACGGTTTCCTTGATGGACTCTCGGAAAAGTCGCATGGAAATGACTGGGGACGGTTGTTTAAGGGTGATTCGGTGGAGATTTTCTTGCATGACCCGCATGAAGCACTTAGGGTTGCCTTATTGTTGAAGACTTTGGTGAAGAAAACTTTTGCGTGGGGAAAAGAAAACAATGCTCGGCGAGAATTGTTCAGAAAGTATGGCATCCGATTGGCGATTGGTATTGGTGAGATGCGTATTGCTGACCAAAAACAAGATATTTTAGATGGAGAAGCCATATATAATTCAGGGAGATTGTTGGAAAAGGCATCCAAAGAGAAACTGTCAATCAAACGTAGTATGTTTTTTGCTTGTCCAAATCCGTTGTTGACAGAATATGTGGATGTAATGGTGGGTTTGCTTGATACGCTGTTGAGAAATGCAACTTCGCGCCAAAATGAGATCTTATATTATAGGTTGTTAGGAAAGAATGAAAAAGAGATAGCAGTGATGTTAAACATAAAGCAATCTGCTGTAAATCAACGAAGCAACTCGGCAGGATGGAAAGCTGTAGAATCGGCTCTCAATTATTATGAAAAACTGATTTTCGAATCATGATATACAAACTCCTCATATTGCAACTTTTGGCGCACCTTGTCAGCGACTTTTACCTGCAAACGGAGCAGTCGTGCAAGGACAAGGCCGACAATGCGTTCAAATCGAGGCATTTGTATGTCCATTCGGCGATTACTTTTGCCTGTGCTTGGTTGCTTTCGATGAGTTGGGGCTTTTGGTGGGCGGCGTTGCTGGTTGCCGTGTTGCATCTTGTCATAGATGGGCTTAAGTCCATTTTCAGCGACAAGAAAGGCGCGTTTTTCATCGATCAGTTGCTTCATGTGGCGGTCATCGTCGCGACGGTGATGCTATATAATAAGGTAAATGCGATTGCGTTGCCAACTTGGTTACCAGATATGAATGTGCTGTTGTGGATTGTAGCTTTCGTGTTTTGTCTGCGTCCTGCCAACTTCTTCATTAAGAACGTTTTCAAGGATGCAAGAATCACGGTTCCCACTCATGGCGAAGAGAACCAAAGTCTGCCCAATGCAGGTCGTGTCATCGGCAACGTGGAGCGTCTTTTGACACTTGTGTTCGTCATGTTGGGACAGTATGAAGCCATCGGTTTCCTCTTGGTCGCCAAGTCGTTGCTGAGGTTTAGGGAAACGGACACGGTGAAGTCGGAATATGTGTTGGTGGGGACTTTGTTGAGTTTTGGAATGGCGATTTTGGTGGGTGTTGGAGTGAAACTTTTAATTGAATCGAATATAATCAGTTGAACCATAAAATCTTAAATCTTAAATTTTGAATTTTGAATAACAATTGATATGAAAACTACAGGAAAAGTTACAGGAATCATTGCAAACCTCGTCACTGTGGAGGTGGACGGCCCTGTGGCACAGAATGAAATCTGCTTCATCGACCTCGACGGCGTCGAGCTGATGGCAGAGGTCATCAAGGTGAATGGGAACAAAGCCTCTGTGCAGGTGTTTGAGAGCACCCGCGGCCTCCAGATCGGCGACAAGGTGGAATTCCAAGGCTACATGCTTGAAGTGACCTTGGGACCTGGTTTGCTATCGAGCAACTTCGACGGCCTGCAAAACAACTTAGCCACGATGGAAGGTGTCTTCCTGAAACGTGGTGAATACACCAAGCCGTTGGATGAGAATAAGTTATGGGACTTTACGCCCATCGCCAAGGCCGGCGACCAAGTCATTGCCGCCGACTGGTTGGGCGAAGTCAAGGAAGGCTGGTTGTCGCACAAAATCATGGTGCCGTTCAATTTTGAAGGGACTTACACCGTGAAATCGGTGGCCAAAGCCGGTCAGTATAAAATCACCGACACCATCGCCACGCTGACCAATGCGGAAGGCGAGGAAGTGAAGGTGACGATGATGCAGAAATGGCCCGTCAAGGTGGCCGTGGGTGGCTATGTGGAGAAACCACGTCCCTTCAAGGTGATGGAGACGGGCGTGCGTTGCATCGACACGCTCAATCCCATCGCCGAAGGCGGTACGGGCTTCATCCCTGGACCTTTCGGCTGCGGCAAGACCGTGCTGCAACACGCCTTAGCAGAGCAAGCCGATGCCGACATCATCATCATGGCGGCTTGCGGTGAGCGTGCCAACGAGGTCGTGGAAATCTTCACCGAGTTCCCCGAACTGAAGGACAAGCACACAGGTCGTTCGCTGATGGAACGTACCATCATCATTTGCAACACGTCGAACATGCCCGTCGCGGCTCGTGAGGCTTCGGTCTACACGGCCATGACCCTCGGTGAGTATTACCGCGCCATGGGTATGAAGGTCTTGCTGCTGGCCGATTCCACCTCGCGTTGGGCGCAGGCCTTGCGTGAGATGAGTAACCGCTTGGAGGAACTGCCTGGTCAGGACGGCTTTCCCGTCGACCTTTCGGCCATCATCTCCAACTTCTACGCCCGTGCAGGTTATGTGAAACTCAACAATGGCGCTACAGGTTCCATCACCTTCATCGGAACGGTGTCGCCCGCTGGTGGTAACTTGAAAGAACCCGTCACCGAGAGTACGAAGAAAGCCGCACGTTGCTTCTACGGCCTTTCGCAAAACCGTGCCGACAAGAAACGTTATCCCGCCGTCGACCCCGTCGACTCCTATTCGAAGTATCTTGAATATCCCGAAATCATCGAGTATTTGGACAACAAGATCGAAAAGGGTTGGGTCGACAAGGTGACGAAAACGAAATACATCATCCGTCGAGGCAAGGACGCCTACGAACAAATCAACATCTTGGGCGACGATGGCGTGCCGATGTCGTACCACGAGCAATATTGGAAGTCGGAACTCATTGATTTTGTGATTCTTCAGCAAGACGCTTTCGACGAAATCGACGGCTCAACACCATTGGAACGCCAGAAGTTCATGCTCGACTTGGTGCTCGGCATCTGCGACCGCAGTTTCAAGTTCGAGGACTTTGAGGAATGCACGACATACTTCAAGGGCTTGATCAACATCTGCCGCCAGATGAACTACTCGGAATACAAGTCGGAAAACTTTGAAAAATATCTTGGACAGTTAAAGGAGGAACTGAAACATGAGTGAGAAAGCCTTTCAACGCATCTATACCAAGCTGAGCGCCATCACCAAGGCCACCGTGACCCTTGAGGCGCAAGGCGTGGCCAACGACGAACTCGCCCTTGTGGCAGGCCGCTTGGCCCAGGTGGTGAAAATCAAGGACAACGCCGTCACCCTGCAGGTGTTTGGCGGCACGGAAGACATCCCGACCAATGCCGAAGTGACCTTCTTTGGCGAACCGCCCACCTTGAACGTGAGCGACGACCTCGCAGGCCGTTTCTTCAACGCCTACGGCGATCCTATCGACGGCGGTCCGGCTGTGGAAGGCGAGAAACGCCAAATAGGCGGCCCTTCCGTGAACCCGTACAAACGTCGTATGCCTTCCGAGCTGATCCCGACGGGTATCGCCGGCATCGACTTGAACAACACCTTGGTCTCCGGTCAGAAGATCCCGTTCTTCGCCGACCCCGACCAACCTTACAACCGCGTGATGAGCATGGTGGCCCTCCGTGCCGATGTGGATAAGATCATCCTCGGCGGCATGGGCCTGACCAACGACGACTACCTCTTCTTCAAGAACGAGTTTGAGAGCGCGGGTGCCTTGCACAAGATCATCAGCTTCGTGAACACCACCGACCAGCCGCCCGTCGAACGTCTGCTGATTCCCGACATGGCGCTGACTGCGGCTGAATACTTTGCCGTCGACAAGAACGAAAAGGTTTTGGTGCTGCTCACCGACATGACGCTGTATGCCGATGCCTTGAGTATCGTGAGCAACCGTATGGACCAAATCCCGTCCAAGGACTCCATGCCCGGCTCGCTTTATTCCGACCTCGCGAAGATTTACGAAAAGGCCGTGCAGTTGCCCGATGGCGGTTCCATCACCATCATCGCCGTGACGACTTTGAACGACGGAGACATCACCCACGCCATCCCCGACAACACGGGTTACATCACCGAGGGCCAGCTGTTCCTCCGTGCCGACCCCGACTCGGGCAAGGTCATCGTGGACCCGTTCCGCTCGCTGTCGCGACTGAAACAACACGTGCAGAACAAGAAGACCCGCGAGGACCACAGCGCGGTGATGAACACCTCAGTTCGTTTGTATGCCGATGCCGCCAACGCCAAGACCAAGTTGGAGAACGGTTTCGACCTGAGCGACTACGACTTGCGCTGCCTCGACTACGCCAAGGAATACGCCACCCGACTGCTCGCCATCGATGTCAACATCCCGATTACGGAGATGCTCGACACCGCTTGGGAGCTGTTCGGCAAGTATTTCACCAAGGCCGAGACGGGTTTGAAGGAAAAGCTCATCGAAAAGTATTGGAAAGATCCAGTGAAGTGACGATATGAAATTTTAAATCTTTGAATTTTAAATCTTTAAATCGATTCAATGGCCATCAAATTTCAATATAACAAGACCTCGCTGAACGAGCTGAACAAGCAGCTCAAGACGCGAACCCGTGCCCTGCCCACGCTGAAGAGCAAGGAGAGTGCGCTGCGCCTTGAGGTGAAGAAAGCCAAGCAACATTCGGAGAGCCTTGTCGCACAGTTAGAGGCCGAACTCAAGTCGTATGAGTACATGGCCCGGCTTTGGAATGAATTTGAGCCAGGACTGATTTCGGTGACCGATGTCAAGCTGAAGACCGTCAAGATTGCGGGCGTGCCCGTGCCGGCCTTGGAGGAGGTGCTTTACGATGTGAAGGACATCAACCTCTTCACCAAGCCGATGTGGTATGCTGACGGGGTGCAAATCCTGAAGAACTTGGCGCAGTTGGGCATCGAGTCGGAGGTCTATACCGAGGTGAGCCGTGTTTTGGACTACCAACGGAAGAAGACCAC
>DGXB01000074.1 GCA_002396205.1 Bacteroidales bacterium UBA4243 | reverse complement strand
AATTTATCGGTTTTATAGTTGCTGAGCGAGAGCGTCGGAGCAGATGAACTGAAGTTGTGAATGACCAACACCGACTGCCCCTGATAACTCATCTTCCAAAGAGCCACAGAGGAATTCGGGCTTGACAGCACCTCCATTTCTCCAAGAGCCAACGCTTTCCAGCCATTGCGGGCTTTGGCGAAATCACGATACACCCGCAGGAGGGAAGATGCGTTTTGTTCCTGCGCTTCCACAGAGATGTCGGCTGAAAGCATTGCATGGTCCACTTTACCGCTCAGCGCAGCGCTGGGAACACTCCCTTCGCGCGTCCATTTGATAGGTGTACGGACATATTCATCGCCCTTGCTCTTGTTTCCCCAATAACCTAATTCTTCACCCTGGTAAATATAAGGCTTGCCAGGAGAAGTGAGTAAAACGGCCGCTGCCAATTTTTCTTTGGCCAAGGTGCGGCCCAAGTCGTTGGCAGCACGGTCTTCGTCGTGGTTGGTGAGCTTGATGGCATCGATGAAGTCCGGCCGATACTTGCGGAACTGATCCTGGAAATAACGCACGGTCGAAGCAAAATCGTCGCCCTTTCCCTTGCTGATACGATCCTTGAGGGTGTACCAATAGTAGAAATTGAAGTTTGACGGCATAGCCTCATAGTATGGTGCCATCTTCTCAGCATCATCACACCAAGCTTCCGCCACCATATAAAAGTCACCCTCGCCACCGTTGGCCTTCCACTTCGTGTTACAGCGGTCGTACCACTGTTTGAGGAATTTGACATTGGCGGCAGTATTGTTCTGGTAGATCCAGATTACGGCGTCAAGGCGAAGGCCGGCAACTCCCATATCAATCCATTTATCGGCAGCCGCAGCCAATGCTTTGAAAGCAGGAGATGTGCCCGCAGAAGCGGCCTCGCCAAAATAAAAGTCAGGCATGGAGCCATCGAAACTGGCATAATAAGAAATCGCATCGCCGCCGAAGGTAATATCGGCCGCCTGGCTATTGTTGAGAGAATACGGGGTACCGAACTTGATGCCATTGCCGTTGCCGCCCCACTTGGTACCGTCAGCCCAATTTGTACTGGTACATACCAAAAAGCCCCAGTCGGTATCGATATCAAGCGTAATCTCGTAGATGTTCGTACCCGTTGTATAGAGGCCCACATGCTGTGAAACGTTGCCATACCAAAGCCAACATTTCGGATTCTGGGTATTGGGGCCTTGCACAGGATCGCTTGTCTCGGTTACTGTCACGGTTTTGGCACCCATATCCACCTTGAAATGAAGGCGGCCCTTGTAGCCGATCGCACCCGAGGAAACTGAGTACCAATTACCCATGCCTCCTGTAATGTAATTCCCGGACTTATCGGAGGTCACATAGAAATCGCCATACGGGCCGGAAGGATCGGCCATGGCCTGCTTGAACCATTGATTATCCTTTCCCGAATGGTTAAGAACAAAATCAAGATAAATGCCTATATTCTTAGCCTTCGCCTTAGCGATCAGGTCTTGCAGATCAGCCTCCGTGCCCAGTTTGGCGCTGACGGAAGTATAGTCGTTCACGTTGTAACCGTGGTATGACATGGCGTCGTGGATCGGAGAGAGCCACAGTGCCGTAGCGCCGATGCTGTCGAGGTAGTCGAGGTGCTGTGTGATGCCCTTGATGTCGCCCCAGCCATCGCTGTCGCTGTCGGCAAAACTATAGACATTGAGCTGGTAGGTAATGCCCGAGAGTTTCACCTTCGACGCTTCATTCCGCCATGACTCATCAGGGGTGACAGGGCCGATGGGATCAATCGGATTTTCGTGGTCATCGGGTTCTGGCTCCACCTGAGGACAGGCCGTCAGCAGCAGGGCCGCAAAGGCCAGTGCCGCGATATGGAAAAATCGTTTCATCATAACCTTCAAAGATAAAGAAATGTCTGAAAATATCCAAAATAATAAGGGCTCCGCTTGCGCTGGTTTGCCGATACGCCCCTTGCGCAAAAAGATAACATTTTATTGTTTTGTTATCAGATTTTGCTATATTTGCAAAAAACACAAAGCGATGAGCACAGCAACACCCCGCACCGGAAAAGTCCAGACCATCCTCCGGATGAGTGCTGAGACTTACGAAGCCATCCGCCGCGCCGCGCGACGGAGTGGCCGTTCCTTCAACCGCTACGCGGTCGAAACCCTGGAAGAGGCCGTCAACCCTCCCGAAAAGAAAATCAGCCTGAAGGGTGTCCTACTGGATCCCGAATGGTATTCTTTTATGATTCCGTCTCTCGATCTCACGGAAGAAGAAATCCGTGAGGATCCCCGTCTTTCAGCAATCCTCGGCTTATGAAACACGCTTTTCTTGATACCAATATTCTGGTGGACCTTGTTTTGGAAACCAGACCGTCGCACAAGTATGCAGAGCAAATCATCCGAGCCGTTCAAACCGGCAGACTGCTCGCTTATGCTTCCACGCAATCACTTCTGGATCTCTCCTATATCCTTACCCGCGGTTGCAAGACAAAAATCTCAGAGATTGGCAAACTTATGCAAAAGTTCTCCAATACGCTGATCATATGCGACACGGTTAAACATTTCATATCCCTGGCAGCGGCACATTACACGAACGACTTCGAGGATGCGGTTCTTGCCGCCACGGCTATGGACGCCTACTGTGACGTAATCGTCACGGGAGACAAGACTTTTGACGATCCCTTCGGCCTGCCGATCGTCAGTCCCGACGAATTTTGTCGGGAGTTTTTCGAAGAATACGACTAAAAAATGCCCGGGCCGTTAAGACCCGGGCATCGTTTTAAATGACAGGAAGGCTACTCAACGGTAGCGGTTCCTGCGTTGAAGTCAAGCGTGACTTTCTTGCCGGCATCGACAGTAACACGTTCCTGGTCGTCTCCGGCACCACGGTAAGCGATCTG
>DGXB01000020.1 GCA_002396205.1 Bacteroidales bacterium UBA4243 | reverse complement strand
CACACCACGAAGCCCAGAAGTCGACCAGCGTGAGCTTGTTGTTGGCGATGACCTCCGAAAGCACAACATCTTGTCCCTCTTTGGTTTGCAGTGTGAAGTCGATGAAAGGTTGGCCCACTACGAGGCGTTCTTGCTTGGCGATGTAGTTGTTGAGGTCTTTGGTGTAGATGGACTCTGTGGTGAAGCCAGCCATCATTTCTTTCAGTTGGTCGATGGGGTAGTCTTGCTTCACTTGGTCGAGGATGTAGTGCGTGACGAAGCTCTCGGGGTGAGCCTTGATGTAGTCGTCGCGATAGTTGTCTTGCTGTTCCATCAGCGCGGTGCCCACGGTGTTGAGCGAGTCCATCTTGATGCTGTCGTTGTCCAAGAAGGCCTGTTGCATGACGGTGTAGAGTTCCTTGATTTGGACGTTGAATTGGTTCAATTGGTCGTTGTAGGCATCCAATTCGGCTTGGGTCTCCGAGGCCATGATTTCGACGGCTTGCGGGTTGTTCATGTCGCCCACGAAGGTGACGTCCTTGTTGTCGGCAAAGAACGGCATAGAGCCACGCATTCCCTTTACTTTCAGTGCATAAAGGATTTGCGGGTCGTCGGTAGGTGCAGTCAGGGTGGCCATGTCGTTCGTGATGACAGCCGAGTCGATGGCTACTGGCGCGTTGTCGACGAATTTCTGGAGGTAGACGGTCTTGTCGTTGCCATTGGTCAGGCTCACGTTGACCTTGAAGTCATTGGTTTTCTCGTTGCATGCGGTCAGGCCGAGTGCAAGAGCCATTAGGAATAATGCTTGTTTCTTCATTGTAAGTCAGTTATTTGTTTGATTGTTTATTCTCTCTTTTTTTCGCTCTTGAAGATGTAAAGGATCATCATGATGAGGAAGGTCGAAACGGGCACGCTGAGCAGAATGCGGAGCAGCACTTGGCCGATGAGGCGGATGCTGAACGACTCAAGGAAAAACAGCGCGAAATGGTGGATGAGCACCATCAGGAGTGCGTAACGCAGGAACCATATTCCGCCAAGCTGCCCGATGTTAGGCTCTGGGATGTTCTCGAACTTCTGGTTGCCCGAAATGAGCTTGATGATTGAGGGGCGGCAAAACGCCATCAAGGTGGTGGCACCGGCATGAAGACCGGGCGTGCCGGTAAACAGGTCGACGCTCAAGCCCAAGGCAAAGCCCAAAACCAGAAGTTGCCATTTGGGTGTGCTGAAAGGCAACAACATGATGAATATCAGGTAGATATAAGGATGCACATAACCTCCTAAGCGGATATGGTTGATGACCAACACCTGAAGGAGGACGAGCACAACGAAGCGGATGATTTGTAACGCGGTCTTGTTCATGTCATTGGAATTTGGCCTTGAGCGAATCGAGTTCGGGTTTGTGCAAGTCTTGGATGACGTACACATGCCTCAGCGTGGCGAAGTCGGTGGCAAACCTGATCTTGGCTTTGTTCAGGGCATCGATGGCGGTGGGATAGAACTCCTCAACGGTGCCCACCATGAGGTCGGCAGGGAAGATGAAAGAATGCGAGCTGGTGAGGATGGTGTCGCCCTGTTGCAGCAGGATGTGGGTTGGTATGTCTTCCACCATGCCGTAGCGGTAGTTGTTGGTGCCCCATTTCAGGCTGGCCAACTCCTGGCTCTGCTTGATGCGGACGCCGACCACCGACTTGCTGTGGAGCAGGCTCATCACCGAGGCGTAGTGGCGGCTCACGTCGGTCACCACGCCCACGATGCCGTCGGTGGAGATGACGCTCATGTCGCGCTCGATGCCGTCAATCTTACCTTTATTAATAATGATGTAGTTGTTGGCCTGGTTGGTGCTGTTGTTGACCACCTGTGCCGGGATGTATTTGTAGAGCGTGTCGCCCTCGCTGATGTCGTAGGTGCTGGTGTCGATGTCGTAGACCACCGACAGCCTTTGCCTGAGCATGGCGTTCTCTTCGGCCAGTTGTTCGTTGGCCGTGTTGAGGCGGAAATAGTTGCCCACCTCGCTGCCCCATTCATAGATTTTCCCTACAACATCGTTGGTCGTGTTGACCATTCGGTTGCGATGGAAACGTTGACTGTTGGCGAGTAGCAAGATGGAAATCACCTCGAGCAGGATGAACAAGATGACGAAGTGATGCTTCAGTATGAAACGCCGAAGGTTGTACATGGCTAACACTTTTGACGCGAGACTTCGGGCCCTTCGACAAGCTCAGGGATCCTTATAGCTACTGAAAAACAAAGGTCGTTGAGCTTGTCGAAACGCCGTCTCGTGTCAATTATTTAATCAGGAACGTGAATCTGTCGAAGTTCTTCAGGGCGATGCCGGTGCCACGGGCGACGGCGCGCAGCGGGTCTTCGGCCACATGGATGGGCAGCTTGGTCTTGGCGTTGAGACGCTTGTCTAAGCCGCGCAGCAAGGCACCACCGCCGGTGAGGTAGATGCCCGTGCGGTAGATGTCAGCCGACAGCTCGGGTGGGGTCTGCTCCAAGGCGTTCAACACGGCGGTCTCGATCTTCATGATGCTCTTGTCCAAGCAGTGGGCAATCTCGGCGTAGTTTACCTTGATCTCCTTCGGGATGCCCGTCAGCATGTCGCGACCTTGCACGGCGTAGTCGTCGGGCGGATTGTCCAATTGCGGGATGGCGGCTCCCACTTCAATCTTGATGCGTTCGGCGGTGCGCTCGCCCACGATGATGTTGTGCTGCTTGCGCATATATTCCTCGATGTCGGCGGTGAAGTCGTCGCCCGCGATGCGGATGGACTTGTTGTTGACGATGCCACCCAAGGCGATGACGGCGATTTCGGAGGTGCCGCCACCGATGTCGATGATCATGTTGCCCGTCGGCTCCAGCACGTCGATGCCGATACCGATGGCGGCGGCCATAGGCTCGTGAATCAGACGCACTTCCTTGGCGCCGGCTTGCTCAGCCGAGTCCTTCACGGCGCGTTCCTCCACCTCGGTGATGCCCGAAGGGATGCAGATGACCATCTTCAGGCTGGGTGGAAACAGGTTGTTCTTGAAATTGATCATCTTGATCATCTCGCGCATCATGTATTCGGCGGCCTGGAAGTCGGCGATGACACCGTCGCGAAGCGGGCGGATGGTCTTGATGTTTTCGTGGGTCTTGCCGTGCATCATCATGGCACGTTTGCCGACGGCGATGATCTTCTTCGAGTCGCGTTGCATGGCGACGATGGAAGGCTCGTCGACGACTACCTTGTCGTTGTATATGATAATCGTGTTGGCCGTACCGAGGTCAATGGCGATTTCCTTGTTCAGAAATGATAATACTCCCATTTTTGTATTGTTTAGTCGTTGATTGTTTAATCGTTTAATTGTTGATCTGTCCGTTGTAGAGACGTAGCGCGCTACGTCTGTACCATCGTTAATGCCTAAAATGTCTAAATCCGGTAAACACCATGCTGATGCCGTTTTCGTTGCAGCAGTCGATGGATTCCTGGTCGCGCACCGAGCCTCCGGGCTGCACGATGGCGGTGATGCCCGCTTCGTGGGCCAGCTCGACGCAGTCCTTGAAGGGGAAGAAGGCATCAGAGGCCAGCACCGCTCCCTTGAGGTCGAAGTCGAACGATCGGGCCTTCTCGATGGCTTGGCGCAGGGCATCCACTCGTGAGGTCTGCCCGATGCCCGATGCATAGAGTTGCTTTCCCTTGGCGAGTACGATGGCATTGCTGCGGCTGTGCTTCACGATCTTGTTGGCGAAAATCATGTCTTCCACCTCGTTGGCAGTTGGGGCTTGGTTGGTGATGACCTTGAAGTCGGCGGCGGTTTCCGAGTGGAGGTCGCGGTCTTGCACGAGGTATCCGTTCAGGGCGGTCTTCACGGTTTGAAGCTCGTATTGGTCGGCCTTAAGGCGCAGCACCACGCGGTTCTTCTTCGAGAAGAGCAGGTCGAGCACGCCTTCGTCGTAGCCTGGGGCCACGATGACTTCGATGAAGAGCTTGTTGATTTCCTCGGCAGCCTCAAGGTCGATCGGGCGGTTGCACACTAATACGCCGCCGAAGGCCGACACGGGGTCGCCAGCCAAAGCAGCCAGATAAGCCTCCTTCACGGTCGGGCGGCAAGCGATGCCGCAGGGGTTGTTGTGCTTGAGGATGGCGAAAGTCGGTCCGCTGAACTCGCGGATGAGGTTGAGGCCCGCGTCGAGGTCGAGCAGGTTGTTGTACGACAGCTCCTTGCCGTGCAGTTTCTCGAACATGGCATCGAGATCGCCATAGAAAACACCTTTTTGGTGCGGGTTCTCGCCGTAACGCAAAGTGGTGCCTTCTTCTTCGGTGATGCGCAGCGGCTTGTTGGCGTCGTCTTTGGCGAACCAGTTCATGATGGCGCTGTCGTAGTGCGAGCTGACGCCGAAGGCGTAGGTGGCAAAACGACGGCGGTCGTCGATGGAGGTCTCACCGTTCTGGTCTTTCAGCAACTGGATGAGTTCGCCGTAATATTTTTGCGAAGGCACGATGAGCACGTCGTTGAAGTTTTTCGCGCCGGCGCGGATGAGCGAGATGCCTCCGATGTCGATTTTCTCGATGATCTTGGAGGCGTCGTCGGTGTTGGCCACGGTCTCCTCAAACGGGTAGAGGTCGACGATGACAAGGTCGAAGGCGGGGATGTCGTATTCCTGCATCTCTTTCTGGTCCGACTCAAGTTGGGTGCGGCCCAAGATGCCGCCAAACACTTTGGGGTGGAGCGTCTTGACGCGACCGCCCAAGATGGACGGATAGCCCGTGAGCGATTCCACGGTTTTCACCGTGGGGTCGAGCGGCTTGATGAAATCGAAGGTGCCGCCGGTGGAGTAGATTTGCACTCCATTTTGTTTCAAAAGGTCGACGATGGTGTCGATGCCTGTCTTATAAAAGACTGATATTAAAGCAGTTCTAATTTTTTTCAAGGGTCAAAATTTTTGATGATTTTAAGTTGCAAGATTACCAAAAATCTGCAAACGGCGCAAGGGGCAACTGCATTTTTTTTGAACAAAGATTTCAACAGGCGGGATTTTCGTTTTTTTGCTATTTTTGAAGGCATGAAACGATGGTTACCCATAACGCTTGCTGTTGGCATGGCTATGAAAAAAAGTAAGGCTCAACCTGCTGAAAGGCTAACTGAAAAGGTTGCGTTTGCAACTTGAATTCAGCCGGGCGTTTCGACAGGCTCAACGCCCCTCGCGGAGACGGGGAAATGGGTGAAAAAGTGAGAGTTTCCTCAAGCCTTCACCAACGCCGCTGCACCCAAAATGGCGGCATCGTTGTCGGGCAACTCACTGACGCGCACGTCAACGCTGCCATCGTAAACAAAGCACAGGTGCTTCTGGAACGACTCGCGCACAGGTTTCATCAGCACCTCGCCCGCCTTCACCGGACCGCCCATCAGGAAGATGGCCTCGGGACCACTGAACGCCACGGCATTGGCCAAGGCAATGCCCAACCAATAGCCTGTTTTCTCGAAGACACGAATGGCCAATTTGTCGCCATACTTGGCCGCGTCGCCCACCATCTTGCTCGTCAGCTCGTCGGCAGGCACCTGCGAGAGTGCGCCCACATAGTCGGGCGTGGCCTCCATCATCTCCAAGGCCGTGCGGCGGATGCCCGTGGCCGAGGTGTAGGTCTCAAGGCAGCCCTTGCGTCCGCAGCCACAAGGTCGGCCTTCGGGAATCAGGATGGCATGGCCCAACTCGCCCGCGCCACCTGTCTTGCCGTGTACCAACTTGCCGTCAACCACAATACCGCTGCCCAGGCCAGTGCCTAAAGTAAAGGTGATGAAGTTCTTCATGCCCTTGGCGCCGCCGTAGACGAGTTCGCCGTAGGCCGCAGCATTGGCATCGTTGGAGACCACCACGGGCACGTCCAAATGGCTGCGGAACATCGAAGCCAAGTCGACGGTGCCCTTGAAGTTGAGGTTGGTGGCGCCTTCGATGCACCCCGTGTAGTAGTTGCCCGCCGGTGCCGCAATGCCGATGCCCTCAATGGCATCAATGTTGTTCTCGAACATCATTTTTTTGATTTTGTAGCAAATATCAGAAACATAAAGCTCCACATCAAAATAGATGCTGGTCGGGAGGTTCTTTTTGGCCAAGCAACGGCCGTCGTCGCGCACCAGTCCGATGTCGGTGTTGGTGCCGCCAATGTCGATTCCTATGGAATAAGTGTTCATTTTTCGTCGGTTTTGAAAGGGCTAAAATACGGATTTTCGGCTTTGGACGCGAAAAAAAACTAATTTTGCGCAAAATTGTATCCGATGAAAAGACTATTTCCTCTCTTCGTGGCCCTGATTTTGATGGCCTCATGCAACGAAAAAAACACCGACTTGACCACCACTTTCGAGAAGTCAAACTACTTGGAAACAGACGATTACGCTGCAACCATTGCCTACGCGAAACGCCTCGACAAACAATTCAAGGAGGTACATTACCAAAGCATTGGGACGACCGCCCAAGGCCGCGAGGTGCCCCTGGTCATCGTCGACGAAAACGGCTCCACCAACCCGAAAAAGATCCACAGAAGCGGGAAAAACATCATCCTCGTGCAAGCCTGCATCCATTCTGGCGAACCCAACGGCAAAGACGCCATGTTTATGCTCATCCGCGACATGCTCATGGGCAATAACTCACACGACCTGCTGCAAGATTTCTCTTTCCTTTTCATCCCCGTGTTGAGTCCCGACGGCTTGGCCAACTTCTCGCCCTACAACCGCATCAACCAGAACGGCCCGAAGCAGATGGGCTGGCGTGTGAACGCCCAAGGCCTCAACCTCAACCGCGACTACACCAAGCTCGACACACCCGAAATCCAAGCTTTCGTGACCTTGTTCAACAAATGGCAACCCGACTTCTTCTTCGATACCCACGCAACGAATGGTGCCGACTATCAATATGTCACCACCTATTCGATGGAGAACTTCGGCAATTATGACGCAGGCATCACCCGTTGGCTGAGCGAGGTTTGGGAGCCACAAATCCAAGCCGCGATGAAGGCAAAAGGACTGCCCATCACGCGCTACATCGAGTTCCATCCTTGGGGCGACCCCACTGCACCGCTCTACGACGGCAGTTTTTCGGCCATGTTCTCCGAAGGCTACACCACAGCCCGCAATTGCCCAGGCGTGTTGCTCGAAACCCACATGCTGAAGCCGTACAAAGACCGCGTTTTCTCCACCTATCAGATGATTTTGGAAACCCTGAAAATCATCCGCAACGACAAGGAAAACTTCAGCCAAACCCTTGCCCAAGCCAAAAAGAACGACATGAGCCTCAAGGAATTGCCCATCAATATGCAACCTCAGATGAACGACACGATTTGGGAAGTCTTCTTGGGCTACCACTTCGACACCGTGCAGAGTGAGGTGACCGGCAGTTGGTACTACACCTACGACACCACCCGCCCCGAGACGCGCAAGACACGACGCATCCGTTCCACCCACCCGGCCAAGACGCTCGCCGTACCCAAGGAGTACATCATCCCCGCACAATATGCCGATGTGATCGACATCGTGAAGGCACACGGTTTCGACATTAATTATCTGAAAGAGGAAAAGACCCTGAAAGTGAACACCTACCGTTTCAGCAACGTGGCCTTCATGCCGATGCCATCGGAGGGCCACAGCCGTGTGGCCCGTTTCGACGCGGAGGAAATCACCAAAGACGTCACTTTCCCGAAAGGCTCAGCCGTGGTGAAGACCTCGCAAAACGGCATCCGCCTGCTGATGAACCTGCTTGAGCCTGAAATGCCCGGCTCGCTCTTCGAGTGGGGCTTCTTCAACCATGTGTTGCAACGCGTGGAATATTTCGAGGTTTACAAAATGGAGCCGATGGCCAAGGCCATGCTCGCTGCCGACCCTTTCCTCGAAGGACAGTTCAAGGAATGGAAAGCCACCTTCCCAAAAGACAAGCAACCCTCGCAATACGAAATCCTCAACTGGTTCTACGAACGCTCGCCCTACTGCGACAAGAATTATTTGGTCTATCCAGTGGGAATTATTCGTTGAGTTGGTGTGATTTATGATGAGATGAAAATGACGATGGCATTTGTATGTTTTTAGCATCAGTTTTATGTGAAATTTGACATAAAAAAGAATCAATTTTATTAGAAAATTGATTTTTATTGGTTTCATTTTTGTATTTTTGCAGCCGAAAAGACAAAACAATGACACCATGGAAAGATTAATGCAACGCTATCAAGCGCAACTGGACAGGACAAAAACCGACTTTGTCCGCTATCTTCACGACGAAATCCGCTGGGAAGCTCGTCTCAACGCCATCCTTGGTGCAAGGGGCGTCGGAAAAACCACTTTGATGTTCCAGCACATCTTGCTCAGCGGCGAACGCGACACTTCTCTCGTGGTGTTTGCCGACGACATCTATTTCTCAAAACACACTTTGCTTGACATGGCCGACACATTCTATAAGAACGGCGGCAAGCATCTTTATATCGACGAGGTACACAAATACAAACATTGGTCGACTGAGATAAAGAACATCTACGACCAAATTCCCGACTTACGAATCGTTTACACAGGTTCGTCGATTCTCGATTTGGAGAAAGGCGGTGCCGACCTATCGCGCCGACAGTTGAAAAACCACATGCACGGGATGTCGTTCCGCGAATGGCTGCAAATGACCCAAGGCATCGTGGTGCCGAAACTTACGCTCGACGAGATACTTTCGGCAAAAACGGCTTTCCCGTATGCCGAACACCGTCCGTTGCCTTTGTTCAAGGAATATCTTAGAACGGGTTATTTCCCATTCTGTTGCGAAGCGGATTACCTTGAGCGACTGAGTGCAGTGGTCGAGCAAACACTTGAAACGGACATACCCCAATTCGCGGGTCTCAGCGTCGGTGTGATGCACAAACTCAAGCAACTGATGCAAATCATCTCGCAGATTTCGCCCTTCAAGCCCAATTACAGCGACCTTGCCCGCGACGTTTCCGTGGCTCGCAACGACCTGAAAGACTATCTTTTCTATATGGAAAAGTCAGGCATGATCCAATGCCTTCAATCGCCAGCCTTTGGAATGACCCGTTTGGCCAAGGCGGAAAAAATCTACTTGGACAACACCAACCTGATGTATGCCCTCATCGGCACACAGCCCGACTTGGGCAACCTTCGTGAGACTTTCTTCTTCAACCAAATGCGGGTGCGCAACGTGGTGACCGCCTCTGAAGTTTCGGATTTTTTGATGGATGGCCACACCTTTGAAGTGGGAGGCCACAAGAAAGGTCGTCGCCAAATTGCGGAAGTGCCAGATAGTTTTGTGGTGAAAGACGATATTGAATATGGCGCTCCTGGGGTCATTCCGCTTTGGATGTTCGGTTTGAATTATTGAATTTTCTATTTTTGCAAAACAAACAGCAACAACTACGCATAATACCATCGCAAAAATGTACACCAAACGAACCTTCCTCGCCATCCACATCCCGACCACCGTCGATTACTCGGGCTTGGTGGACCGGCTCAAGAAAAACCTGACACACGAGAAATTCATCAATTACTGCCGGCCCGAAAACATCCACCTCACGCTGAAATTCTTAGGCAGCACGCCCGTCGACGACATTCCCAACATCATCGAGACCTGCAAAAAGGTGGCTCGGCAACACCAGCCCTTCACGATGGACTTCGACCGAACGGGATTGTTTGGCAGCAACCGCGTGCCGCGCGTGATGTGGCTCGGCATGAACGACCAGCCGCAAGCCCTCTTCGACCTCGAAAACGACCTCTTGGACGCTTTCGACGACTTGGGCTACATGCGCGACCGCCAGAACTTCGTGCCACACCTCACCGTGTGCCGCATCAAGTCGCTGGTCGACAAGCAGTTCTTCATGCAAATCTACAACAGCATCGAGCCCAAGACCTACCTCCATGCCGACGTGAAAGAGCTGGTGTATTACCAAAGCATCCTGCAACCCACCGGACCCATCTACAAGCCGCTGGCCAAAATACCGATGGGCGGAAAAAGCTAAAATTGCACCAAAACGCCCGTAGCAACGAAAAAAAGCACTACTTTTGCAATTTATTTGCACCAATTGGAGTTATAAGAAAAAACTTGATAAAAATGAAAAGCAAAATCACAACCGTCATGATGGTCCTTCTGGCAGCATTCATCACCATAGGAGGCACCACCAGCTGCAAGAGCAAAAAGCGCCTTGCCAAGGAAGCCGCTGAGGCTGAGTATAAATCAAGAGTGGACCAGGCCATCAAGGACCTGAACGCCATCCTCGACGACGAGACCCTCTGGAGCCTCGAAGAGAAGGGAGCCCGCGTGCAGACCATCAAGGACTGGAACTTGCAAAACGCCGAGGTCGACGACCTGCTCTTCCAAGTGGAGAAGAAACTGGCCCGCGAACGCGCCCAAAAGGAGGAACAAGAACGCCGCGAACGCGAGGAACGCGAGAAAGCCAACGCCGCCGATGCCGTGCTTGGACGCGCCTTCAACAGCATCGCCAACGCCGGTAGCGCCAGCCAAGCCAACCGCGTCATCAACGAGACCTTGGGTATGTTTGAGTCGCCCAACACGCCCGTGCTCATCATCATCAAGCAGAATGCCGGCTTCAACGACTACGACCGCCCCACCACCATCGAGAAGTACCTCAACTACGTGAAAGACCAAAAGAAGGCAACCGAGAAGGTGCACGAAATCAAATACAACAGCAACGGAAAGATTAACGAAATTGAACTGATAAAGAAATGAAGAAGATCATTGCCACATTAGTGATTGCCTTGTGCGTTGTGGGTAGCGCCATGGCACAGGACGGGTTGAGCCCTGAACGCAAGCAAGCCATCGACAGCCTCGCCTTGGAGAAGGTGAGAGACCTGAGCAAATACATCAAGATCGTAGGCTCGAAGGAAACGCCTTTCAGCGAGGCCAACCGCGTCATCGACCGCGCCGAGGAACTCTTCATGAGCGATGCCGAAATCGGTGTCTCCTCGTTGGGTTCCAACCAAATCACCTACTATCGCGTCCGCAAGTATTTCGAGCACCTGATGCGCCTGAACTACGACCGCGTCGAGATTGAATGGTACAACATCGAATACGTCAGCGACCTGCAACGCCAGCCCGACGGCACCTACGTGGGCGTCATCACCATCTTCCAGACCTTCCGTGGCTACGATGCCGAAGGCAACATGGTGTATAAGGACACGACCAAGAAGGACATCACCGTCTACGTGAAGCGCAAGGAGACCCAAATCGGTGGCCGCACCATCGGCTTCTGGGACGTGTTGCTCGGCGACATGCGCGTGAAGGAAACCACAAATAGATGAAATTAGCTAGAAATATTGTCATTCTGGCTCTTACCATTGCCATCGTCTGTCCCGTTGCGGGTCAGACGATTGGTGAATTTAAGATGGACGAGACCGAGCTCTATGCCATGACCAAGCAGATGGGCCAGTTCATGCGCAGGTTCAACTACGAGGAAGACCAGTTTGGCAACAGGCTCTATCCCAAAGACCACGACTACCGCAGCAACGAGATGCGCCGCAAGTCGCTGCCCATCCTCTTCGACCAGGAGAAATACGGCAAGCAAACCGAATTGCAACGCTATTTCATCGAGGACGTCACGAAGGACGATTCCACCTACATGACCTTCCTCGGCGGCAAGTGGTACAGCGAGGTGTCGACCACCTTCAAATACAACGGCAAGAACGTCAACATCATGCTGTTCCTGGCCGTCGAAAAGGAAGGCTTAGGCTCGAAATGGGTGCTCACCAACGTCTATTTCTCGGAGTTCAACAAGATGTTTCCGACCGGCGAACTGGCCGAAAGAGAGAAGCATTTCCTGCATCCCATGAGCCACGAGCTCGACTTCATGAACATCTACAAGGCCTTCCAAAACCCCGATGTCATCGACTATTACGCCTCAAAGGAATACCAACCCGACTACCTGACCCTGTTCTTCTACGAAATCAAGAGAGGCAAGCTCGTGTTCCAACACGTCGACGGGGTCAAGTTCCACGTCCTGCAAATCAAGGACTGGTACTTCGAGGTGTCGTGGTTCAACCGCTCGGGCCTCAACTCCGGCTGGCTCATGTCGAACGTCGTGTATATGCCCGAAAAAGAAAAAAACAACCTCATTAAATTCTATCAACCCCACCAACCATGAGAAAGGTAGCTTTACTCTCCATATTGTTGCTCGGCTTTGCCTTTGGCGGCCATGCCCAAAAGCTCTCAAAAGACGAAATCGCAAAATTCGAGAACGAAATCAACAGCATGATTGCGTATCTGGAGGAAACGATGAATTTCCTTGGCGACAGCACCGCCATGCCCTTGGAGAAGGAAATCGTCTACACCGAGAGTTGGAGCAAAATCTTCATCGACGACAAGGTGCAAATCGAGGACGACCTCGACGTGAACCGCAAGACCCCCATCAACAAGGACGTGCAGGCTTACCTTAAGGACATCGACTTCTTCTTCAAGTGGGCCAGCTTCAAGCTCGACCTGCAAAGCATCGCCAACGGCACGCGCGACGACGGGAGCGTATTCTTCAAGGCCACGCTGACGCGCCACCTGACGGGCAAGACCGTCACCGACGAAGCCATCGACAACATGAAGAACCGTTACGTCGAAATCAACCTCGACCGCCAAGCCAACAGCCTCAAGATAGCCAGCATCTACACCACGAAAATCAACGAGAAAGAGGCCTTGCGCAACTGGTGGAACAGCCTGTCGCAAAACTGGAAGAACCGCCTCGGCGCCGACATCAAGCTCTACGACAGCATCCCGATGGAGACCGTCGGCATGATCACCTCCGCCGACTTCATGGCTTCCTATCCCATCATCGACCCAACGACCGGTCAGACCGAGCTGAAAGACAAGTTCTTCAAGAACGACATGGCCGAACTCGACGCCAAGCTGAAACTCGTCACCCAACGCCAGCGCGTCGACATCTCCGGTATCCGCGAAATCATCACTTTGGAACCGCTCAGCGAGCTTTCGGACCTCGCTTGGTTGGACATCTCGGAGACCTCAATCGAAGACCTGTCGCCTGTGCGCAACCTCAACAAACTGAAGGTGCTGCGTGCCAATTCCACTTTGGTTGAAGACCTCTCGCCGCTGAAATACAACATCACCTTGAAAGAACTCGAAGCCGCCAACACCGCCATCGACGACCTCAGTGTGCTTGCCTCGCTTCGCAACCTCGAAAAACTCAACGTGGCCAACACCCAAGTGAGCCGCCTTACCCAGCTGAAGAACTGCCAAAGCCTGACTTCCGTCAACCTGAGCGGCACGCGCATTGCCAACATCGGCATCCTGCAAGACCTGCCCCAACTCAAGACTATCGACATCAGCAAGACCGCCGTGCGCGACTTGGGTCCCATCAGCAACCTGCAAGACCTGCAAAGCCTCAACATATCGGGGTCGGCCATCACCAACCTACAGGCCCTCAGCGAGTTGACCAACTTGCGCGAACTCTACTGCAGCAACACCTCCATCAGCGACCTCACGCCTTTGAAGAACCATCGCCGCCTAAGCAAGATCTATTGCGACCATTCGAGCATCCACGATGCCGAAGCCAGCGCCTTCACCAAGAGCAACCCCTTCACCTTGGTCATCTACGACACCGAAGCCCTCAAGACCTGGTGGCGCGAGTTGCCAATGTATTGGAAAGCCGTGTTTTCCAAGCAGATACAACTTGACTCGGAGCCCACTACGGAACAACTGCACCAAATCATCAACATGCAGGAACTCGACCTCTCGGGCAACACCTTTATCCAAAACCTGATGCCCGTCAGCCGCCTGACCAACCTGCGCGAACTCAACATCGCCAACACCGAAATCAATTTCCTGCAACCCATCCAAGGCCTGACCAACCTCGAATCGCTCAACATCTCCCACACCTATATTAATGACCTTGTGGCCTTGCAAGACATGGGCAGCCTGCGTTACCTCAACATCATGAACACGCCCGTCAGCGACCTCTCGCCGCTGATGAACGACAGCAACATCGAAGTGATTGACGCCGACAGCACCGTGATCGGCAAAAGCCAGGTCGTGGCTCTGAAGGAAAGCCAGCGTCAGGTGACCGTGGTCTACCAAACCGAAAATCTGCTTTACTGGTGGAACACCCTCGCCCCCATCTGGCAAACCATCTTCCGCAATGCCGTCGGAATCCAATCAGAGACGCCCAACGCCCTTGAGCTGCAACGCATCTTGGACTTGAGGGAAATCGAAATCACGCCCGACTATCCCATCAACAGCATCGATCCGCTCACCCACCTCATGTGGCTCGAACGCCTCACCATCAACAACCAAAGCATCAGCGACCTGAAGCCATTGGAGAACAAGCCCTATTTGGTGGAACTCAACGTGCAGAACAACCCCGTCAGCAGCCTTTCGCCCATCGAAAACAGCACTTTGCTCCAATTGCTCAACATCGAGAACACCCAAATCAAGGACCTCAGCCCGCTCTCCAAAATGAACGAATTGGTCACCCTCAATGCCAGCGGCACCACGGTGAAGTCGCTGAAGCCCTTGCAGAACCTGCTGAAACTCGAGAACCTGTTTGTCAACAACACCAACGTGCGCAGCATCTCGCCTGTCGAAAACATGCCGGCACTCAAACAACTCAAGGTCTACAACACCAAGGTACGCGCCCGCGACGTCGAGAAACTGCAACAAAAACGTTTGGATTTGAACATCATTTACTATTGACGTCGAGCCAAAAACAAGCGTAAACTCAAATAAAAAGCGTTTTCGTTTGCGGAAACGCTTTTATTTTGTACTTTTGCAAAATCTTGAAATATTAAATTTTAAATCCTAAATATAGAATCATGGAAATCAGAAAATTAGAACAAATGTTTGAGGTTTTGCGCAGCAAACCCAAGAAACGCCTTGTGGCCGCATACGCCAACGACGACCACACCATTTGCGCCGTGAACGCCGCCGTCAAGGAAGGCCTCATCGAAGCCACCCTCATCGGCGACGAAAACGTGATCGCCGAAGTGTGCAAGGCCGAAAACATCGACATGTCGAATTTTAAGGTCATCAACGAGCCTGTCGATACGAAGGCCGCCACCATGGCCTGCGACCTCATCAATGCCGGCGAAGCCGACATCCTGATGAAAGGCTTGCTGCCTACCGACAAATACATGCGCGCCATCCTCAACAAGGAACGCGGCCTCTGCCCGCCCAACGTGACCTTGGCCCACGTCGCCGTCATCGAGAACCCCAACTACCACAAGCTGCTTGTGGCCTCCGACTGCGCCATCATCCCGCTGCCCGACCTGAAGCAGAAGCAAACCCTGCTGAAATATGTGACCACGGTCTCTAAGGCCTTGGGAACCAGCTGCCCGAAGGTCGCCATGGTGACCGCCACCGAGCAGATGAGCGCCGGCATTCCCGCCTGCGTCGATGCCGCCATCATCGCCAAGATGGCTGAGCGTGGCCAAATCAAGGGCTGCATGGTGGAAGGCCCCATCAGCCTCGACCTCGCCTTGGATGCCGAGACCGCTGCCATCAAGGGAATGAAGAACCCCGTGGCCGGCGACGCCGACTGCCTCGTGTTCCCCAACCTCGAAGCCTCCAACGTGTTCTACAAGTGCTGCACCAAGTTCGACAAGAGCGAAGTGGGTGCCATGCTGATGGGTGCCAAAGTGCCCTGCGTGCTCAGCTCGCGCGGCGACACGTCGAAGACGAAGCTGTATTCCATCGCCCTCGCAGCAATGTTAGCTTAAACATTAAAAATTCAACAATATGGCATACAAAATCTTAACGATAAACCCTGGTTCCACCTCGACGAAAATCGCTGTCTTCGAGGGCGAAGAGCAAATCTTCAAGAAGAACCTGAAACACAGTGCCGAAGAAGTGGCGAAGTTCGATCGCATCGCCGACCAAAAGCCTTTTCGCACCGAAGCCATCCTTCGCGAGCTAAAAGAGGCTGGCATCGACCTCAAGGAGATGGCCTGCGTGGTAGGTCGTGGTGGCTTGCTGCGTCCGCTTGTCTCGGGTGTCTACGAAGTGAACGACCTCATGATTGAAGACCTGACGGTGGGTTACAACGGCGAACACGCCTCCAACCTCGGTGGCTTGATTGCCAACGACATCGCCAAGGAAATCGGCGTAAAGGCCTATATCGCCGACCCCGTCGTGGTCGACGAAATGGACGAAGTGGCGCGCTATTCGGGTCATCCGCTCTTCCCGCGCATCTCCATCTTCCATGCACTGAACCAGAAGATCATCGCCCGCCAGTTGGCCAAAGACCTCGGACGCAAATATGAGGACATGAACATCATCGCCATTCACCTCGGTGGCGGCATCTCGGTGAGCGCCCACAAGAAAGGCCGTGTGGTCGACACCAACAACGCCCTCAATGGCGACGGTCCATTCACTCCCGAACGCGCTGGCTCGCTGCCTGCGGGCTTGCTCGTTGAGGCTTGCTTCAGCGGCAAGTACACCAAGAAGGAAATCGGCCAGATGCTGAAAGGCAAAGGCGGTTTTGTGGCCTACCTCGGCACCAACGACGCCCTCGAAGTGGAAAACGCCGTGAAGGCTGGCAACAAGGAGTGGGAGAAAGTCTACCAAGCCATGGCCTATCAAGTGGCCAAGGAAGTGGGCGGACTGGCGGCTTCGGCCTTCAGCATGGATGTCGATGCCATCTTCCTCACCGGTGGCATGGCCTACGACAAGGGCTTCTGTGGCTTGGTGAAGAGCCATGTGGAGAAGATCGCTCCCGTCTACGTCTATCCTGGCGAGGACGAGATGAAAGCCTTGGCTCTCAATGGCCTGATGGTCTTGAATGGAGAAACCGAAGTGAAAACCTATAAGGAATAATCATTCATTATAGGAATTGTAGGGCTGTCACATCGTGGCAGCCGCAGGTTGGATTTATCTGCGGCTGCCGTGGTACGACAGCCCTACAAATATTAATTCCCGGCACAGGCGGCAGTGGCCGCACTGATGGTAATGCCAGGAATGCCTTCCAATTGATGCGCACACGATTCCAACGTGGCGCCAGTAGTAAGCACGTCGTCAATCAAGAGGACGTGCTTTCCTTTTAGTTCGTCGGCAAAATGCACCTCGAAGATGTCTTTCACGTTCTTGAAGCGTTCCTCGGCAGATTTATGCGTTTGCGTTTCAGTGTAGATGCCCCTAACGAGGTATTTGTCGCCAATCGGGATGCCAGTGACTTCGTTGATGCCTCGGGCAATCATCAGGCTTTGGTTGTAGCCGCGCTGCCGTTCGCGCTTAGGGTGGAGCGGCACGGGAATCAGATAGTCGATGCCTTGAAACAGCGGCGCTTCCTTGATGCTTTGTCCGATTTGCTGGCCAAGGAAAACGCCCGCTTCCTTGTTGCCCTTGTATTTCAACTGGTGGATGAGATGTTGCACCTTGCCCGACTTGGCGAAGAAGAAGCAGGAAGTGACGGCATGGAACCTCACGCGGCCATAAAACGTTTGCGCCACGGGATTGTCGGCATGAAGCTCATAGCCAGTATGGGGGAGCGTATAGCGGCATTTCAGGCAAACCGTATCCTCGCTTTTCAGTAAATGAGCGCCACAAGCGGCACAAACACGCGGATAAAACAAGTTGATGACGTTATGGAGCCAGTCGCGTAGGATCATGTCGTAGAGCGTTAGTTTCCCAAACGGATGTATTTCCTTCTCGGAACCATGGGCTTCACCTTGCCCACCACGTTTGTGGTGTCGAATTCGTCCTTGTTTTTTTTGGCTTCGGCGGCTTCGTCGAGTTCATACATCTTGTAGTTGATGGCGAAATCGAGCGAGTCGGGAAGAAGTTCGTCGGTGCGGCCTTGCTCGCGCAGCACCTCGTTATACATCTTTCGGTTGCGCAACAAAGTGGCCTGCCGTCGGGCCGACTTGTTGTATTTGTCGTAGAGGTATTGTATCGGGCTGGCCGTGACGGTAACCATGCCATTGCCCACAGGAGCACGGCTTAGCCAGAGGTCGTCGAGGTCGTCGTTCAATCGCTTGATTTCGTCGGGGGTCTCAATGCTCGGCATGGTGATGAGCATCTCCTTGAAAGTCTCGTAGTTGGTGAAAGGCAGAACGGTGACCTCGCGCAAGGTGATGGTTTCGGGACGCAGCCGGATGACAAGTGTGTCGGCACTGCTCAGCGTTGAGTCGATGGCAACGAGCCGACGTTGGTAGCCAACGCAACTCACCCACAGCGTGTCGACCTGCCGAGCCTGGATATGAAACTTGCCTTGATGGTTGGTGATGGTGCCATAGTGTGCCAACTTACTGATTACATGTGTGTTACGAATCGGATGGAGGCTATCGGCAGTGACCACATAGCCATAGAAATCCATACGGTTGTGTTCGTCGCCGCTTTGCGCATTGGCAGCGAAACAACATAACAACAAGGTAACTATGGGCAGTAGGCGCTTCACTCGGCGTGATTTTGGGTGGCTATTGTCTTTAAATGTGAACGCAAAAATATGAAATTTATTTCAAAGCTCTGCTCTGTATCATCTTTTCCAACCGATTATACCAATCCTCGCCAAACTTGCGGATCATCGGTCCTTTGAGGAATTTCCACAACGGAATGCCTTCCAGCTCGCCTTTGCGCTTGGCGGGCACACACACGCTCCATTCGTGGTAAAGGATGTGTGTGAAGCCGTCTTTCTCCACCAAGCGGATGGGATAGAGATGGCATGAAATGGGCTTCCAGAAGTCGCATTTGCCTTCCAAGTAGGCTTTTTCGATGGCGCAGAGGGCCGTGCCGTTCTCGTGAAAGTAGACGAAAGCGCACTCCTCACCGTTGACCAAGGGCGTAACGAGTTCGCCTGTCTCATCGTAGTCGTACACGTCATTGTCTTCCACCACTTTGATGCCTTCGGGCCGCATAAACGGCTTGATGGCCTCTAAGTTGTCTTCAATCTGCTCTATTTCAGAGGCTTCGAGAGGTGCACCAGCATCGCCGGCCACGCAACACCAGCCTTTGCAGCGCGGCAGGCTGCAACAAAACTGGGCATTCAGGAATTCGTCGGTGACGACGACATTGTCGAGGATAATCATGGCGCAAAGATACTGAAAACAATAATCTGATATATTATTCGTTGCCATAATAACTATTAGAATACGAAAAATGGAAAATGAAAACGAGAATTGCCTTAAACAAGAATGTAAAAAAAGGAGCTTTTTCGTGAAGTTTTGGTGGATTTTTCCTATAGTTAATCTTGTTTGTGCTTTGTTGATAATGCCATCTGCCAACCATAACCTTTGGGGATTGACTTCCGCATTATTTATTGTGATTATTGTATTATTGGTTATTCAAGGAATCATCCTCATCTATTGCCTTTGCAAAAAAGAATGGTGGCAATCTGTAGGTTCAGCGATAGGTTGTATAGTTTGTTTTATTGCATTTTATATTATTTCATTCATTTATCTAATAATAAGTAGTTTGCAACCAGACCCTTTCGGCAAGGAACACCCCATTCCCGATGGATTGGAATACAACCTTCCAATTACCGACACTAATCACCGATGGAATGCCTATGATGGAGACATATTCACTCCTGTCGACATTGACAGTACAGACACAGCATCGTGGCTGCAGATTTGGAACGGCGGTCAGGGTGGCATATATAACTTCGCCTTCTATTGGCCTGCTCTTGAGGATGGAGAGGTTTATCTGCGTTGTTTTGAGGTGACGGAAAATATCGAACTCTCCAAAGACCGGATGAAACCACGTACAACTACGCAAGTATCAAACCACACTGGTTTTGGACAAATTGTCGAACCCAACCATAAGTACTTCACCATCTACGAAGGCGATTGGGGAGATTACTATGCGGCTCGTATCGAAGTTTGGCATAAAAATGCGAGTACAGGCGAAGAAACCAAGCTGTTGGAAAAGATTTATCGTGTTGAAGGTTGGATGAGATAAGAAAATGAGTAATTTTGCAGCCGCAAAGGAGTTGAGATTCCCCTACGGGGAATGGAGTAAAGTAAATAATCGTAAAACGCGGCGGCAGATAGTACCTACGAATCGTAAACGCCACAAGCCGCGCAGTACACAAAAAACAAACTCCATTCCCGAAGGGAAACTCATTATTAAATCTTTGAATCTTTAAATCTTTAATCATTAAATCGATAAAAAATGGCTTTTAACCTCAGAAACAGAAACTTCCTGAAGCTTTTGGACTTCACTCCGGAAGAGATCAAGTTCTTCCTGAAGCTGGCCGCCGACCTGAAGGCCGCCAAGTATGCAGGCACCGAACAACCCCACCTCACGGGCAAGAACATCGCCCTGATCTTCGAAAAGACCTCGACCCGCACCCGCTGCGCGTTTGAAGTCGCCGCCAAGGACCAGGGTGCCCACGTCACCTACCTCGGCCCCACCGGCTCGCAAATCGGCATCAAGGAATCAATGGCCGACACCGCCCGCGTCCTGGGTCGCATGTTCGATGGCATCGAGTATCGTGGCTTCGGCCAAGACATCGTTGAAGAACTGGCCAAATACGCCGGCGTGCCGGTATGGAACGGCCTGACCAACGAGTTCCACCCCACCCAGATCCTCGCCGACTTCCTCACCATGCAGGAACACAGCGACAAACCCCTCAACCAAGTGACCTTCGCCTACTGCGGCGATGCCCGCTTCAACATGGGCAACTCGCTGATGGTGGGTGGCGCCAAGATGGGCATGGACGTGCGCATCGTGGCTCCCAAGGAACTGCAACCCAACAAGGAACTCATCGACACCTGCATGGCCATCGCCAAGGAAACGGGTGCCAAGGTGACCGTGACCGATAACGTTGAAGAAGGCGTCAAAGGTTGCGACTTCCTCTACACCGACGTTTGGGTATCGATGGGCGAACCAGCCGAGGTCTGGAAACAACGCATCGACCTGCTCATGCCTTACCAGGTGAACCAAAAGATGATGGACATGACCGGCAACCCGAACTGCAAGTTCATGCACTGCCTGCCCGCCTATCACAACCTGGAGACCAAGGTGGGCCGCGACGTTCACGAGCAATTCGGCTTGGACGGCATCGAGGTGACCGAAGAGGTCTTCGAAGGCAAGAACAGCATCGTCTTCGACGAGGCCGAGAACCGTATGCACACCATCAAGGCCGTCATGGTGGCCACGCTGGGCGACTAATTTCTAACCTTGACACGAGACACGGGACTGCGGGACACGGGACAAACACCCGTCTCGCGTCCCGTGTCTCTTAGTCTCGCGTCAATATTCACACCAATGAAAATCTTCGAAATCCTTTTCCTCCTCTGCTTCGCCGTCAGCTGGCCGATAAGCATCGCCAAGGCGTTGCGGACAAAAGTCACCAAGGGCAAAAGTCCCATCTTCATGGGCTTCATCTTATTGGGCTACATCTTTGGCATCATCAACAAGTTCGTCAACCACCAGGTCGATTACGTCATCTGGTTCTATGTGCTGAACTTCTGCCTCGTGGCCTGCGACTTGTTCCTGTATTACCGATACAAGGACAACAACTGAGCCGCGATCCAACCCCAAAAAAGAAAGGAACCCCGATATTTCGAGGTTCCTTTCGTGTTGTAAGGCAACACTTCAACAAGCATCAGTGGGTCACCACGACGCGTTGGTTGCTCACCGTGCCGTTGTTTTGGCGGATGCTGAAGAAGTAGACACCGTCGCTGTAGTTGCTCAGGTTCACGTTGACGGTCTTGCCGTTGGCATTGACAGTCTCAACCAAAGTGCCCAGCACATTGTAGACATTGATGCTCTCGATGCCGTTGCCAGCCTCGACGCGCACGCTGCCGTTGGCGGGGTTGGGATAAACCATAACCTTCGAGCTAAGCTCGTTGACGCTCAGCAGTTCGCCGTCAACCGAAACGATATATTCAACGACACCGGCATCCGAAGCCACCACCACCTTGGTCTCAGCAACGCTCTTGGCGCTTTGCTCTTTCGGGGCAATGGAGATGACGAAATCTTGGCCGTAAGCCAAAGCGTAAGGCAGTTCCTCACAGCTGATTTCCAGATATTGGACATTGTCATCGTTCACCTCTTCGACGGAAAGGATGTTGATGTCGCCCATGGTGGCATGGTTGGCGTTGAGGGTATGCAGCTCGGCAGTGGGTTCCTCGACAGTCAAGTCAACGTAGGGCGAGCCAGAGATCAACAAACCCATGTCTTGCAGCTCGCCCGACACGGTGGTCATGACCTTGACCGAACTCAAGCCGCCCTCATAATTGGCGACCACGCCAACTACATAGAATTCGTCCGGATCACTTTCAAACGAATATTCGGTTTCGGTGATGTTTTCGGCCATTAGTTCATCGTTGACATAAACATCGTATCCGATGGGGCTGCCGTTGGCAGGGGCATCCCACGAAGCCGTAAGCAAACCTCTGGAAGTGGGGGCAGGGACTTCGGTCAACGTCAGGTTCTCGACGGGATAAGGATGCGCATCCGTGTATTCGTAGGCATAATGGCTGTTGTAGACATCCTTCGTGCCTTGGTTCTGTATCCAGATGGCCACTTCAAGGTCGCTCATTTCCTCGACGTTGGTCGACGACAGGTCTTGCGTGTACTCAAAGTGTTGGATTTCGCCAGCGGCAAAGTCGATGTTTTCGCCTTGGGTGCTGGTCAACATCTTCATGAAGATGTGGTGGAACGAGGTTTCGCCGTTGGTGCCCACATTGCCGTGGGTCTCCTTTTCGTTGACGGAAATGAACACACGGGCATTGACATCAACGAATGGGATAACGTCAGCCTTCACGCTGATGGTGTTGCCCTCAACGACAAACGAACCGGCGATGTCGAAATAAGCAGGCCATTCGGCGTGTTGGTCGAATTGGGTCTGCACACCATTGAAGTTCAGGCTTCCGCCATCCATGAAGGCCATCGGGACGGCATTCACCGAGTAGTAGTTGCGGCGCACGCCAGCTTCTTCGGTGTAGTACGGGTCGCCGTTGCCGGGCCAATTCATCTGGTACTTGGTGTAGGTGTAGCGGCCTTCGTTGTTGTTGCAGAAGTTGTGCATCACCGTGTTGGGTTGCACGCAAGGGCCGCAGGTCGACGACGAGAAGTGCTCGATCATCGGGTAACGATGGGCCGTGCCGAGAGCCACGCTCACCGGCTTGGCAAGCACGTTGTTGTCGGCGTTGTCGTCTTCCTGTCCGTTGACCAGGTTGATGGTGTAGTCCACGTTGTACGGACCAGGATCCAGTGTCGTGGGAGTGGTGAAGTTCAAGGTCGAGGTGCCCAACGAAGGGATGTTGACGTCGAAGGTCTCGGTGACCGGCGCCATGCCTTCCACGGCATAGGTGGCTTCAATCGAGGTCACGGTAGTGGTACCCATGTTGAAGACCGAGATGCCGAATTGGGTTTCGCCTTTGCCCACAAAGTCGCCCAACGTGGCGCCAGTGAGGTTGATGTCGAGGTTTTCGAGGGTGAAGATCATGATGTCGTCGAAGAACCAGTCGTTGATGTTGTAGGAGCTGCCATTGAAGAAGATGCAGAACTTCACGTTGGCCTGGCCCATGTCGGGGGTGGTGATTTCTTGGCTCACCGTCCAGCTCGAGCTGGTGCTGTAGCCTTGGCTCCAACCTTGGTTCCAGGTGGTGCCGCCATCAGACGAAGTGGCGATACCAATGGTATTGCTACCCGAGTAGTTGTCCAAGGCGTGCTTGAACGAGAAGACGACGCTGCTCACGCCCGTGAGGTCGACGGCGGGGCTAACGAGGCGGGTCATGCCGTTGAATTGTGGGCTCCATGAGAGGTGCATCTCGTTGGGTTGTCCGCCAGCGTTGTTGGTGGCCGATACCGACCAGTTGTTGTTTTGGCCATTGATGCTCCAGCCGGCGGGCATCGTGGTGCCATCAAACGATTCTTGCAGCAAAACCGCACGGTTTTGTGCCATCATTCCGGTTGCGAAAAGCAACGCGAATGCAAAAAGTAGGGTTTTCTTCATAGTGTTTAGTATAAGAAATTTAGACCGCAAAAATAAGAACATTTTCGAATAGTGGCATTGTTTTTGGAAAAAAAAGGGAAAATCAAACCACGAGCAACACTCCATAAACCAAGGTCAACAAAAACGTATTCCTGACCTGTCGGGGCAAAAACGGGTCGAGCTGCTCGGGCTTGGTCTTTTTTATGGCTTTCAAATCCTTGAAAAACGGAAGGAAAAGCCATAAGAACATATAGGAATAAACGGGAGCGTGTTTTAAAACAAGATAAACGGCCAGGCAGACAAAAGCCCCACCGATGAGCAGGCAATGGTATACGAAGGCTTTCTTCAAGCCCATTTTCACCACGAGGCTGTTCTTGCCCGAAGCACGGTCGTTCTCATAATCCCGCATGTTGTTGATGTTGAGCACGGCGTTGGAAAGGAAACCCATGGCCGAGGCAGGCAACAAAACGCTGAAATCGAGCGATTTGGTGGCCAAATAAAAAGTGCCGAATACCGCAGCCCAGCCAAAAAAGAGAAAACAATACAAGTCGCCGAGGCCACGGTAGCCGTATGGTCGTTTGCCCAAGGTGTAAAACAAGGCGGCCAGCACTGCGGCAATACCCAAAGCGGCAAACACGGCCAGCTCTTGCCGCGTCAGTTGGGCTATGGCAAAAATCAGGATACCTCCAAAAAGTAGGCAAAACGCCCCTATAAAGGCGACACCTTTTCGCATTTCCTTTTCGGTGATGCTGCCGCTTTGCATCTCGCGCTGCGGGCCTACGCGCTTCGCGCTGTCGGTGCCTTTTTTAAAGTCGCCGTAGTCGTTGGCTAAGTTGGATAGGACTTGGAGCAGGATGGCGGTGAGGGCGGCAAAAAGCACCACTTGTCGGCCACTGCGTCCCGCAGTGGCAAATATGTCGCTGCGAGACGCAGCGACCGACAAAAAAGCGCCCAAAAGCACCCCCGAAAAAGAGAGCAGCACCGTCCTCGGACGGGCTGCTTTTATCCATGTTTTAAACTTTGCCATTCCTTTATAATTTCACAAAACCTACAAAACTCACAAAACCTCTTTTTGCTAAACAGGGAAAGTCGCCAACCGGCTCCTTTCCGACGCATCCTTCGGATGCACTTAAAAATTCAACATCCATCATACCGAATTGCGTTTTGAAGCCCGACGTTAGTCGGGGGTGGCAACGGCAAGCGGTTGCGAGCCGTTGCTTGTTCCCACAACTATTGTTTTGAAGGTTTTGTCGGTTTTGTGACTAAAAAATCATCTCCGACGACCTCCACCACGGCGGCGCGGCGAATAATAGTCGCCATCGTCATAGCGGCTGGCACCACGGCGACCACGGCCCGAGTCACGCGAGGAGGAGCCTCTCGAACCACCGCCACGCGATGAGCCACCCCTCGACGATCCGCCACGGCTATTGCCAAATCCACGCTCAGCATTGCGCTGCTTGCGGCTCGGACGGTCGTCGTCGTCGATGAAGACGTCGATGTCGTCCAAATGGTCTTTCCAGTCGGGGTCGAGCCATTCGCGACCGTCGCGCGAGCGTTCCGATTTATAGTAAGGTTTGTCGTCGTCGAAGTCCTTCTTTTTCTTCTTCGATTTCTTCTCGGAGAACTCTTCGTATTTGGTCTTGCGTTCTTTCTTCTCGCCAAAGTCGTCGCGCTTCTCACGGCGTTCGCCACGGAACTCGTCGCGGTCGCGGCGTTCCTTGCGCTCTTTCTTCTCGCCGAAGTCCTTCTTTTCGCCGCCCTTCTTGCGGTCGGGTTGGTCTTTGGCCACTTCCACCACGATGCCTCGCGGGTTGCTATGCGGGTCAGCGAAGCTCTCCAGAATCAGCGGAACGAAGCTCTCTTCCACGTCGACGTAGGAATAGTCGCCATAGAGGTCGATGCGGCCAATCGGGATGTTCTTCGAGCGGGTCACGTCGTTGATCTTGCCGATGATCTTTTGCGGCAGGATATGGTCGTTCTTGCCCATGCCGAAGTAGAGACGCATCATGGTCTCGTCGCGGTGCTCGCGTTCCTTCTTACGTTCCTTCTTGTCTTTCTTCTCGTCGCGATCGCTGACGTTGAGGTCGACGGCGTCCTTGTAATAGTCCAAGAAGCGGTTGAAGTTGAGCGCCACCATGCGGGTGATGAGTTCTTCGCGGCTCATCCACTCCAGCTTGCGGAACACGACGGGCAAGTAGTCGTCGATCTCCTCGCGGTTGATGTCGACGTGCTCGATGCGGTCGATGTGGTTGAAGAGTTGCTTCTCGCAGACCTCCTTGCCGGTGGGGATAATGCCTTTCTCGAAGGGACGCCCCACGATCTTTTCGATTTTCTTGATTTTGCTCTTTTCGCGCAAATTGATGAGGCTGAGGCAGATGCCGCGTTTGTCGGCGCGACCCGTGCGGCCTGAGCGGTGTACGTAGGTCTCGATGTCGTCGGGGAGGTTATAATTAATAATGTGTGTCAGTTCCTTCACGTCGATGCCACGGGCGGCCACGTCGGTGGCGACGAGCAGTTGCAGCGAGCGTTTGCGGAAGTGGTCCATCACGTTGTCGCGCATGCCTTGCGAGAGGTCGCCATGCAGTGCGGCGGCATTGTAGCCATCTTGGATGAGGTTGTCGGCAATCTCTTGCGTTTCGAGCTTGGTGCGGCAGAAGATGATGCCGTAGATGGCTGGTGTGTAGTCGATGATGCGTTTCAGCACCGAGTAGCGGTCCTTGGCGGCCATCATGTAGTAGATGTGGTCGACGTTGGCGGTGCCCGAGTTGCGTTCGCCCACGGCCACCTTCATCGGGTCGGTCATGTACTTGTTGAGGATGGCCTCCACCTCTTTCGGCATGGTGGCCGAGAAGAGCATGGTGTGGCGTCCTTCCTTGGGCATGTATTCGAGGATGTCGTCCACTTCCTCTTGGAAGCCCATGTTGAGCATTTCGTCAGCCTCGTCGAGAATCATCGTCTTCACGTTGCTGAAGTCGACGCGGTTGCGACGGATCATATCGCGCAGACGGCCAGGCGTGGCCACGATAATCTGCGGTTTCTTGGCTAAGTCCTTGAACTGAAGTTCGATGCTGGCGCCGCCATAGACGGGCACAATCAGGATTTCGGGGATGTAGCGGGCATAGTTGCGCAAGTCGCGAGTAATCTGCATGCAGAGCTCACGCGTCGGACAGAGGATGAGCGCCTGGACGCATCGCTGCGTGGCGTCGATCTTGTTCAACAGCGGCAAGCCAAAGGCAGCCGTCTTGCCCGTTCCCGTCTGTGCAAGGCCCACAAAGTCAACATCTTTCTCAAGGAGTACAGGAATAGCCTTCTCCTGTATCGGCATAGGATTCTCAAATCCCAGCTCCTTAATCGCCTTCAACAGAGCGGGATTCAATCCAAAATCGGTAAATTGTGACATGAAATTGTAATAAGGTGTTTAAATGAGGCTGCAAAAGTAGTAATAATTAGCGAATTAAGTGATATTAATGTGCATTTCGGGCCAAAAAAGGTGCAACAAACGCCTCTTTTGCTTAATTTTGCGTCTGAAATGAAGCGAAAAACCCTTCTCATAGTAGTTCTTTTGCTTGTGGCAGGCTCGGTTTTTTTCTGTAGCCGTCGCTGTGGCCACGAGGTGCCGGTCATTAATGTTGACAGCATTTTTGTCGACATGAACAAAATCATCGTCGACAAACGTGTCAAGCAGGCCGAAAAAACGTTCACCGAGATGGCGCGCAACGGTTTGAATGGCGTGGTGCTTTATGCCGAGCAGGGACAAATCGTCTACGAGAAAGCTTTCGGTTGGCGCGACCTGAACAGCCGCCACAAAGACTCTTTGCGCATCGACGATGCCTTCCAGCTGTCGTCGGACTCGAAGATGTTTACCGCCGAGGCCATCATGCTCCTGAAAGCCGAGGGCAAACTGGACTATGACGATGACGTGAGGAAATATATCCCTGAACTGCCCTATGAAGGCGTAACCATCAGGCAACTGCTCACCCACCGTTCGGGCCTGCCGCGATATGACGCCATGGCCGACCAATATTGGCCCGACCGCAAGAAACCGTTCTCTAACGAGGCCATGATCAAGATGCTGGCCGAGAAGAAGCCCGACCCTTACGGTACGCCTGACGGCGGGTTTTTCTATAATAATGTCAACTATGCCTTGTTGGCCTCGGTGGTGGAGCGTGCCAGCGGGCAACACTTCGAGGACTTCATGCGCGAGCGCATCTTCGAGCCTCTTGGCATGAGCCGGTCTTTCATCTATTCGATGCGAAACGACACCCTTGTCTCGCTTTATGTACCCACCGATGTGCAAGGCCACGACCTTTACAGGAAAGGCCCCGCCAAGACGCAAAACGACTACCTGAACGGGGTGATGGGCGACAAGATCATGTATTCGACAGTGGGCGACCTTTGGAAGTTCAACCAGGCCTTGGACCAGCACCTGCTGTTGCCCGACAGCCTGCAACGCGAGGCTTTCGCGCCAGGCTCGGCGCAATGGAACAACGGGGAGAACTATGGCTTCGGCTGGCGCATGAGCCAAGATTACCCCGACATACGTTTCCATTTCGGCTGGTGGAAGGGCTATCGCAGCCTCGTCATACGCGACGAAAGGCTCAACCGCTTTTTGGCCATCTTGGGCAACACCACCTTCATCATCCCTACTGATGCGACTTTCGGCTTTGTGGCCGACACCACGGTGAGGCTGCCCGAAGCCGAGCCGCTTCAATAAAAAAAGCGAGGCAATGCTGCCCCGCTATTGGTTGACCGAAAGACTTACTTCACCACCAGCTTGAATCCCACGCCGTGCACGTTCTGGATGTCGATATTCGGGTCATCCTTGAAGTATTTGCGCAGCTTGGTGATATAAACGTCCATCGAGCGGGCGTTGAGGTAGCTTTCTTCGTCCCAAATCTGTCGCAATGCCTTGGAGCGTTCGAGGGTGTTGTTCATGTTCTCGCAGAGCATCAGCAGCAACTCGGCCTCCTTCGCCGTCAGTTTTTTGGTTTCCTCACCATTGGTCAAGACATGGCGAGGCGAGTCGAAAGTGAAGTTGCCCAAGCGGAATATGGAAGGCGACGACTGCACATAGGAGCATCTGCGGTGGACAGCCTGTATGCGTGCCAAAAGCTCGTCCATGCTGAAAGGCTTGGTCACATAGTCGTCGGCTCCAATGCTGAAACCTTCCAAAATGTCTTCCTGCTCTTTTTTTGCAGTAAGGAAAATGATGGGCGTTGAAGGATGGGTGCTCTTGATTTGCTTGGCCAATGTGAATCCGTCCATCACGGGCATCATGACATCAAACAAGCACATGTCGAACTCGTTGGAATTGAAGCAGTCCAACGCCTCTTGTCCATTTGGGCATAAAGTGGTTGAAAAACCCTTGGCATCGAGAAAAGCCTTAAGTATCATACCCAGACTGTTGTCGTCCTCTGCCAATAAAATACTGATTTGTGACATAAAAAAACTTATAAATGGGTTTAAAATAGACAACTTTTAAAGATTGATTCAAAACACTAACGACGCGGTGCGAAAAATGTTGCGCAAAAATAGGTTTTTTTTTGATATAATTCACACATTCTTAAAGATTTTGTCTTATTTTCGCAGCATCTTAATACTCGAAAAAATGAAAATCGACCTCACACATGTCCTTCCTTTTTTGGACGAAAAATCAAAAAACAACTTAGAATCAAGAGTTTCAACGGTTTACGACACAATTTTCAACAAGACAGGTGCCGGAAACGATTTCCTCGGGTGGGTCAGCCTGCCTTCCGAAATCGACGAGAATTTGCTTGCCGACATCGAGAAAACGGCTGAAGAACTGAGGAAAAAGTCGGAAATCTTCGTTGTCATCGGCATCGGAGGCTCCTATTTGGGCGCCCGTGCGGTCATCGAAGCGCTGCAAAACCACTTCGCACCGCTCACTGGCGACAAGCCGCTTATTGTTTATGCCGGCCACAACATGAGCGAAGACTACCTCCACGACCTGATGGCCGTCCTCGACAAGAAGGATTATTCGTTGGCGGTCATCTCCAAGTCGGGCACGACGACCGAGCCGGCCATCGCCTTCCGCATCCTCAAGCAACACATCATTAATAAATATGGCGAGCAGGAAGCTGCTTCGCGCATCGTGGCCATCACCGACAAGGCCCGTGGCGCCTTGAAGCAATTGGCCAACGTGAAGGGCTACAAGACCTATATCGTCCCCGACGACGTGGGGGGCCGCTTCTCGGTGCTTACCCCCGTCGGACTGTTGCCCATCGCCGTGGCAGGCATCGACATCCGTCAGTTGGTGGCAGGTGCCATGGCCATTGAGAAGTTCTGCAAGGTGCATCCTACCGCCGACAATCCCATTTCGCAATACGCAGTGGCGCGTCAGGCGCTCTATGCCCAAGGCAAGACCAACGAAATCATGGTGAACTACGAGCCGCGTTTGGTCTACTTCAGCGAATGGTGGAAACAGCTCTACGGCGAAAGCCACGGCAAACAGCACAAGGGCGTCTTCCCCGCCTCGGTCACCTTCAGCACCGACCTCCACTCGATGGGACAATACATCCAGGACGGCTTGCGCAATCTCTTCGAGACGGTGATTTCGGTCGAAAACTCGAACCATGAGCTGCGTATCCCCATGGAAAACGACGACCTCGACCAACTCAACTACATCGCTGGCAAGCGCATCTCCGAAGTCAACCACAAAGCTGAACTCGGCACCGTGTTGGCCCACGAGGACGGCGGCGTGCCCAACATCCGCATCGTCATCCCCGAAGTGTCGGCCTACGTGCTCGGCGAATTGATCTATTTCTTCGAGATGGCTTGCGCCGTCAGCGGCTATCTGCTGGACGTCAATCCCTTCGACCAACCCGGCGTTGAGGCCTACAAGAAGAACATGTTCGCTTTGCTCGGCAAGAAAGGCTTTGAGGAACAAACGGCTGCGCTGAACAAACGATTGGGGATTTAATCATTTGGCTTGTAGGGCTGTCACACCGTGGGCAGCCGCATAACCAACAAGCGGCTGCCATAATATGACAGCCCTACACGCCATAATATGACAGCCCTACATACTGAATTGAAAAATTGTGTATCTTTGCACCCTCAAAACAAAAGATTACATCTAATATGGACGTACCCAAAGACGACGTAAACTCCCAGTTTACATTCACTTACGACGACATCAAAGGCACGGTGCATGTCGTTGACCACCTGACGGGTGAGGAATATGACCTTTTGAAAGAAGACACAGGCTGGTTTGATGCCGAATTCAAATTTGACGTGTAGGAGAAAAAGGATTGCATGTAGGGCTGTCACACCGTGGCAGCCGCATTGGGTTTTCCCGTCATGCGGCTGCCGTGGTACGACAGCCCTACAACCGTGGTACGACAGTCCTACAAAACCATTATTTGAATTTGAACGTGACGGGGAGATTGTAATGGACCTTCACGGGCTTACCGTCCATCTTTCCTGGTTCCCATTTCGGCATGGCTTTCACCACGCGCATGGCTTCGTTGTTCAAATCATCCTTTGAAGGGATTGGCTTGCGCATCTCAACATTGGTAACCGAACCGTCCTCCGACACCACAAAACTGATGAAACAACGGTATTCGGCTTTGGCATCCTTATACTTCTCGGGATAATTCAAGTTGCTTTTGATGTATTCCATCAGCTTTTGTTCACCTCCTGGAAAACGCGGCATTTCCTCAACGATTTGATAGACACCGTTTTTGTCGGGTTTCATATCTGGTTGGTTTGCGTCAGTTTGTTGGGCAGGCTTCGCAGGTTGACCATCCGATAACTTAAAGTTGATAGGCATCATGTAGCTGACACGGACTGGCTTGCCATCTTTAATGCCAGGCTTCCATTTCGGCATGCCTTTGATGACGCGGACGGCTTCTTCATCGCAACCGCCACCAATGCCTCGAAGCACTTTCACTTCACCGATGCTGCCGTCTTTCTCAACAACAAAACCGATGAATACTCTGCCTTGTATTTCCTTTTCTTTTGCTTCCTCTGGATAAACAACATTTTTACTCACATATTCCATTAGGGCACTTTCACCGCCAGGGAATTGAGGCATCTGCTCAACGATTTGATAAATGCTATCGTTGTCGGGTTCAGCCGGGAAACGGAAACCATTCTGTGGCATGATACGGTAAACGACTTCATCCCCCCGACCTGGTTCCGACTTGATGCGGAAGCCTCCAGGCGCAGGATTGCCGTCCTTGTCATAAGTGGCCAAAGAGACTTTAATGCGCATTTTGCCTGTTTCCGGATCCTTTTCAGGCTCCCGCTTGACTTCAGTGTAGGAGCCGTCGTCATTCATCACAACCGTGTCGTTGATGGGAATCCTGTCTGCATCGTCATATTCGTACATGACAATTTGATAGGTATCCGCATCCACTGGCGGATTAGGATTCACTTGTTTTTCCTGTGCCGTCACTTTCGTGTTGGCAATCAATAGGATAGCCAGCACTGGCAATGTGGCCAAGAGCCTCCACCAGAGACCCTTGGCCTTTTCATTCTTTGTAATCATCTTGATTCTTTTTTTAGTTAGGATTAAACTGAAGTTATTACCAATTCCGCTGAAATCGACAGCCGTGCACTGCTGCAAAATCAGCATCATATAGTTTCGTTTGTCAACGCCGGTGGCCACCACGTCGCGGTCGGCCTGGTATTCGTGAAGGCTTTGCAACTCCTTCTTGTACAGATAGATGAACGGATTGAACCATTGCAAAACTATCATCACCTTGACGAAAAGAACGTCCCACGAATGGCGGTGGCCGATGTGGCTCGCTTCGTGGCGGATAATGTCGGGTGCCACGTTTTCGTTTGGGAAAAAGGCATAGCGGAAGAAGGAGAACGAGCCTTGCTCCCTACCCGTGAACACTGCCGTGTAGCCCTCGCGCTTCTCTTTGGGCGAACGGATGACCAAAACCACTAACTTGCCCAACTTGAAAAGGAAAAGCAGCGCGGCGACACCCACACCTATTAAATAAATGACGGCCAGCACCTGCCAAACCGAGATTTGTGGTTGCACCGTCGCATTGGCCACGATTTCGGCTTCGGGCAATGCCGTTTGCCCGCCGGGCGTGACAACGATCTCGCCGAGCATCGTGCCGCCAAACAGGTTCTGCTTCAGGCTGACCACCTGCGGCGCTTCCGTGCCCACCCATAGGCCGAGCAAAGGTAAGACCAACGAGAAAAGCATCGCCGTGAGCAAGAACAATCTGTTGAACCTCAATCGGTTGCTATTGATAAACAGCAGGCGATAGGCCAACCAAAGCACCGCGATGGCCGCCCCGATGGGCAGCAGATGACCGATGATGAGTTGCTGCGCGTTCATGGCTTATTTCTTTTCGGCGGTGATGGCCTCGTCGATGGCTTTCTTCATCTCCTCAAGCTCTTCGATGCTGAAGTTCTCCTTTTTGGCGAAGGCCGAAACGAGGTCGAGATACGAGTTGTTGAAATAGCGTTCCACCACGCTGCCGAGGAAGCGTTGCGAGTATTCCTCGCGGCTGATGGCAGGCTGGTAGCGGTGGGCGCGGCAAAAGGTCTCGTGCGTCACGAAGCCCTTCCGCTCCAAGATTTTGATGATGGTGAGCACGGTGTTGTAGGCCGGCTTCGGCTCGGGGAAGGCCGTCATAATCTCGTTGGCGAAGCCCTGCCCGACGCTCCACAGTACCTGCATCACTTGTTCTTCTGCCTTTGTCAACTCTCTCATTGTTATTGAGTTGTCGTCAAGATTCAGTTTTTTTCTACCCATTTTTCTATCCTTTTTGATGGTTCAACGCTGCAAATATACAGAATGTTTTGAATATACAACTACTTTTTTAGTTGTTTTATTGCATTTTTCGGCGAAAAATATTTTTTTCTTGTTTTTTGCTCTGTTTGCAAAATAATTCCTATTTTTGCAGCCTCAAAACAAAGAAGCCACTTTAGCTCAGTTGGTAGAGCAACGCATTCGTAA
>DGXB01000094.1:59084-60743 GCA_002396205.1 Bacteroidales bacterium UBA4243 | reverse complement strand
CTTGGCCGTCAGGCTGTACCACACGCCCTCGATGTACATCGAGAAGTTGTGGAGCTTGTTGGGCTTGTACTCGGCGCTGCACTCGCAGTGGCAGGGGAACTCGCAGTTGCAGGTGCCGCCGTCCTTGGTGCAGTCGCACTTGCATTCGATGTCGAAGTTCTCTTGCAGGGCCTTGAAGAAGTCTTTGGTACTGAGGCCGTTGAGGTCTTTCACGACGCGGTTGTAGTCGATGACGTTCAGTTGGTTGTCGGGGAAGATGACGGTCATGAAGTAGTTGTACTCCTCCTTGCCGGTGTGGGCAGGGTTCTTTTCCTTCTTCTCTTGTCCGACGAGGGCTGCGGCGGCGCTGCGGTGGTGACCGTCGGCGATGTACATGGCCGGCACTTTCTTGTCGAAGAGTTCAACGAGGCGGGCGATGGTGGACTTGTCGTCGATGATCCAGAAGCGATGACCGAAGCCGTCTTCCTTGGCGATGAAGTCATAGATGGGCTTCTCGGCGGTGATCTTGCTCACGATGGCGTCGATTTCGGCGACGGCAGGGTAGGCGAAGAACACAGGCTCCACATTGGCGTTGGTGAGGCGGACGTGCTTCATGCGGTCTTCCTCTTTGTCTTTACGGGTCAGCTCGTGCTTCTTGATGACCTTGTTCACATAGTCTTCGCTGTAGGCGCAAGCCACGATGCCATACTGCCAATGGGCGTTGGCGTCGGTGGGGTTCATGCTTTGGGCGTAGACGTAGAGTTTCTCTTCCTCGTCTTGCTTGATCCATCCGAAGTCCTTGAAATTGTTGAAGTTCTCGACGACTTTCAGATAGGTTTCGAGGTCGCTGTCCTTGTGGCCTTCGGGCAGGTCGATTTCGGCCTTGGTCACGTGGAGCAGGCTATAGGGGTTGCCTTCGCATTCCTTGCGTGCCTCTTCGGTGTTGAGCACGTCGTAGGGACGGGAGGCGAGTTTCTGGACGATGTCCACTCCTGGACGCCATCCCTTGAAAGGTTTGATAACTGACATGTTGTTAGTGTTTTAATTGTTGTTGCGTTCTTTTTTTCAAAGGTCAAATTTCGGGATTGTTGGCTGAGTCGTGTTTCTGAAAGGAGATAATCAAAGCTCCAATCATCTTGGTCAGCTCCATGAGTTCGTTGCGAATGTCGTTTTCCTGGGTTTCGTCAACCAAACGTTGTTTCGAGGCCAGGGAGCAGAGCATGACGCAGTTGCCGATGTTTGATTTGGCGTTTTGCAAATATTGGATAAACTCGGTTTTTGAGCGGGATGCCCCATCGATGATGTGTGACGAAATCTGCGATGCTTCGTTGAAGAATTTGTTAATCAGGAGTCTTTGGGCGTCGGTTTGGCAGCAATTGCCTAACGATAGGATAGCATTGGAGAAGTCCACCGATTTGTGATAGATCCGGAGGCCTTCGAATTTGAAGAAGTTGATGGGTTTGGTGTTTTCCGAAATCATTATCAGACAATTAAGGAAAAGACACCACAAGGGGTTGGCTTGTGGTGCCTTTAGTAGTTATTATAGTTTACTTGTTCACTTGGAAACGCTTGTTGCCGGTCTTGAAGAAGTCGGCAATCTGGTGTGCGGCGGCGAGGCCAGCGTTGATGTTGGCTTCTTCCGTCTGGGCGCCCATCTTCTTGGGCGTGGCGAAGTAGCGG
>DGXB01000094.1:0-58990 GCA_002396205.1 Bacteroidales bacterium UBA4243 | reverse complement strand
GGTGATGTACTTCAGGTCGGTGCGTTCGGCCATCAGCTTGAGCAGTTCAGGCTCGTTGATGACTTCCTTACGGGCGGTGTTGACCAGGATGCCACCTTTGTGCATCTTGCTCACCACGGCGTAGTTGATGCTCTGCTTGGTCTCGGCAGTGGCCGGGATGTGGAGGCTCACCACATCGCAGGTCTCGAAGAGGGCATCGCGGTTGGCGACGGCGTGAACGCCAGCCTCTTCAATCTTCTCGGCGGGGACGAACTCGTCGAAAGCGTAGACATCCATGCCAAAGCCTTTGGCGATGCGGGCCACGTTGCGACCCACGTTGCCGAAGGCCAACAGACCGAGCTTCTTGCCCATCAGTTCGCTGCCGCTCTTGCCGTTGTAGAAGTTACGGACGGCATAGACCAACATGCCCATGACGAGTTCGGCAACGGCGTTGCTGTTTTGGCCAGGGGTGTTCATGGCGACGATGCCACGGGCGGTGCAAGCCTCGAGGTCGAGGTTGTCGTAACCGGCACCGGCGCGGACGACGATCTTCAGGTTCTTGGCGTGGTCGATGACTTCCTTCGTCACCTTGTCGGAACGCACGATGAGGGCGTCGGCGTCGGCAACGGCGGCATAGAGGTCGTTCACGTCGGTATATTTCTCGAGGAGAGCCAGCTCGTAACCGTTCTCTTCGACGACTTTTCTAATTCCATCAACAGCAACCTTTGCGAAAGGTTTTTCAGTTGCAACTAATACTTTCATTTCGTTTCTCCTTATTATTTGTTCGCTTTTTCGAAATCTTGCATGCACTGCACGAGGGCTTCGACGGCCTCGATGGGGCAGGCGTTGTAGAGGCTGGCGCGGAAGCCACCGACGCTGCGGTGACCCTTGATGCCGACCATGCCGCGTTCCTTGGCGAAGGCCATGAAGGCATCTTGCTTGTCTTCGTAGCCGGGAGCCATCACCCAGCAGTGGTTCATGATGGAACGGTCTTCCTTCTCGGCGGTGCCGACGAACATGCTGTTGCGGTCGATCTCTTCGTAGAGCATTTGTGACTTCTTGGTGTTGATCTTGTTCATAGCCTCGACGCCACCGATGGTGTCCTTCAGCCACACGAGGGTCTCGTGCATCATGAAGATAGGCAGTACGGGCGGGGTGTTGAACATGGAGATGTTCTTGGCTTCCTCAGCGGCGTGGGTGCGGTAGTCGACCATCGTCGGCAGCGGGTTCATGTAGGCGCGGTCGCCGATGTTGCCGAGGATGTCCTTCTTGACGATGACGAAGGTCACGCCAGCGGGGCCGACGTTCTTCTGGGCGCCACCGTAGATGAGGCCGTACTTCTTCACGTCGACGGGACGGCTCATGATGTCGGAGCTCATGTCAGCGACGAGCATGATGGGGCAGTCCATGTCGTACTTGATTTCAGTGCCGTAGATGGTGTTGTTGGTCGTGATGTGGAAGTAGTCGGCATCCGTCGGGATGGTGTAGTCTTTCGGGATGTAGGTGTAGGTCTTGTCTTCGCTGCTGGCGACGATGTCGACCTTACCGAACAACTTGGCTTCCTTGGCGGCCTTCTTGGCCCAGACGCCGGTTTGCAGATAGGCGGCCTTGGTCTTCATCAGGTTGGCGGGCACGGTGAAGAATTGGGTGCTGGCTCCACCACCGAGGAAGAGGATTTCGTACTCCTCAGGGATGTTGAGGAGGTCGCGCCACAGTTGGCGGGTCTCAGCCATGATGCGTTCCCAGCCGGGAGTGCGGTGGCTGATTTCGGCGATGCCGATGCCAGTGTTGTCGAAGTCGTAGAGCGCCTTGACGGTGCTTTCGATGGCCTGTTTAGGCAGAACGCAGGGACCTGCGTTGAAATTAAAAGCCTGTTTCATTTCAATTTATTGCTTTAAACGTTTGATTTATAATTTGTTGATTGAGTTTTTAGCTCGTATTTTGCTGCAAAGATAGCAAATAAAACCTTGCGGCAAGCCTTTTTTGAAATATTTAGGTTTTTCTTGGGATTAGGCGGGGTCGAGGGGGATGAAATTACTGCGGAGGCAGGAAAAGCAGTCGCCAGTAACCGTTTTTACGACCACCTTCACGTCGCAAGAAACCTTTCTGTTGAAGTTCAGCAAGGTCTTTCAGAATTGTACGCATGGATACGGGTTTCTTTTGTGAAATCTTTTGTGAAATCTTTTGGGAAGTTAAAGTGAAATCATCTGCCAAAAGAATGAGTATTTCTTTCTGTCTTTCAGTTAGTTCTGTTTCGTTTTCTTTTATGAAGTCTTTTGTGAAGTCTTTTATGAAGTCTTTTGTGAAATCGACGTCTCCATAGGAATCATTATAGCGTATAATTTTGTCAAGGGCCATGTTCTCCACCATATCGACGCGGCAAGGCAAATCGATGAGGAAGAAGGAACGCTCCTCGTCGGTTTCGATGGTGGACAAAGGTGAGCCATTGGCACGAAGTTCATCCTGAATGGTGGGGATGCCTGTTGCACGACCTTCGGTAAGGCCAAGCTCTTTGAGGCAATCGCCAAGGCGGACATTCCTATATCGACGGGAGCGCAACGATTTGGCATGGCGTATGGCCTCCATACTGATGGAGTGGTCGGGACCGCCAAGGTTGAAAATAGTGATGCGGTTAGGCTCAACAGTGATTTCAATGGGTGCATACTCGCGGTAATCGCGGTGATAGAAAGCGTTGACAACGGCCTCTTCGATAGCCTGATACGGATAGTTGAACGACTTTATGGAATGTTCATCGTCTTTAGGTTTGACAATGCGTTGGCGAATGACCATTGTACGAAGGTATTGCAATGTGTCGTTGATCATTCGTGGCACAGAACCGTGAATGACAGGAGCCTCAAACATATTGTTGGGATTGCGCTCGCGGCCTTCTGGGAAGAATACGATTTCAACTTGGGTCTTTGGGAAAAACTTTTCTGGGTGGTTGCAAAACATCATTGCGGCAATGTTCTTGATGTAACGGCGTTCGGCTGGGCCATCAAGCATGTCCATCTGTTCAAGGGCTTCCATCATATTGTTGCCAGAGAGGTCTTGGTCTTTGAGTTTGCTGCCAATATTGACGAAGAAATCGCGCATTAGGCTCGAAGAAAGGTCGTCTAATTTGATGTCGGGATTGGGACGGTCGTCGAAAGGGACGTGGGAAGCAAGACCTCGCAATTCTTCAAGGACTTCGCCTTTCGCCTCAATGGTACTGCTCCCGTTTCGCACATAAAAGGTCGGCTTTTTCAGTTTCGCGTTGACATCGGATGGAATGGCGTAGGGACGGTTCACCCCCGATGGCACCCAAATGGCAAGGATGAGTTTCCCATCGACCTCCTCAACGGAAGGGCGTGGCATGTAATAAGGCTCAAACATGTTGTTGAAGTCAATCATCTTGCGCTGGATGTTGTCGATTTCGGTAAGCGACAAGCCTGTGACGGGTCTTACGGGCACTCCATCGACGGCCTCTACACCGACAAGGATATAGCCACCGCCAATGTCCTCAATGTCATTGGCAAACGCACAGATAGAGCGGTAGATGGCAGTTGGATTCCAGCCTTTCTTGAACTCGATGCGTTCGGATTCAACCTTGCGCCTATTGAGCAAATCATTAATGTCGGTGAGTAGAGCCATAATGTCATGTTGATTTCGCTGCAAATATAACAAAAATCCTAACACCAATGGAAATGCAACTTCAAAGATGGTGATGTCTTGTTTTCTAGCAGTTGTGGCGCCTACTGGTCAAGTTCGCTTGATTCAGATGAACCATGTTTCGGAAAGTTCTGTAACATGGAGTCAAGCTTTGTCCGAACGGACGAATATGGCCGAATTTATGGTATGTTAGTCAGGCCAGTGTGCCATCGTTAAGGTCTAATCTACGGTTTTTATTTGCTGAACGGATGCACTTTTGTTTGAACATCAATCAAGAGGTGTGGTTTTATCCATTGTTGAATTGCTTAATTAGTTGAAAAACAACAATCTAAATTTGATTGAGAAATTTTTCCACAAAACCGATTGCCATTCCAAGAAAATGTTGTAATTTTGCGCACTCAAAATCTAAAGGAAATCAAGCGATGAAAAAAGACATTCACCCTAAGAATTACAGACTGGTTGTTTTCAAAGATATGTCAAACGATGCGACCTTCCTGTCGCGTTCGACCATCAACACCAAGGAAACCATCAAGTGGGAAGACGGCAACGAATATCCCCTGGTGAAGTTGGAAATCTCCAGCGCATCACATCCCTTCTACACCGGCAAGATGAAGCTCGTCGACAGCGCCGGTCGTGTGGATAAGTTCAACAACAAGTACAAGAAGTTCTTCGAGAAGAAGGAAGCCAAGTAAGTTGGACCGAACCGAAAAAAGGGAAGCTCTTGCCAATCGCGAGGGCTTTTTTTATGCTCTGGCATTATCTTTGCCGTATCTTTGCGCCACCTATATAATAAGGTGTGGGACGGCGACGGACTGACAATTTGTCGCCTCCGAAATCTAAATACGCTTTTTATGAGTTATAAAGTTGAAACCGAACTGTTTTCAGATATGATTGACACGGATGCCGAATTTATCCCCGTCTTGACCATCGAGCAGGGACAACTTGGCCAAAACGATGTCGTTCCGGAAGAGTTGCCCATCATGCCGCTGCGCAACTCGGTGCTCTATCCGGGCACGGTCATCCCCATCACCGTGGGTCGCGAAAAGTCGATCCAATTAGTGAAGGAATACAACCGCAAACGCAAGCCCATCGGCGTTATCGCGCAAAAGGAGTCGAACGTCGACGAGCCTACGCTTGAGGACTTATATAAGGTGGGCACCTCGGCACAAATCCTCAAGACCTTTGAGATGCCTGACGGTAGCGTGACGGTCATCATTCAGGGCATCCGACGCTTCGAGGTGGTGGAATCCATTCAAAATGAGCCTTATATGAAAGCCGCCGTGATGCCTTACGCGGCTTCGGAAGACGTGCCCACATCGCGCAAGTTTGACGCTTTGTTGCAGTCGGTCAGGGACTTGGCCATACAGGTCGTCCCTCGCTCCCGCAACCTTTCGCAAGAAGCCAGCTTCGCCATCAAGAGCATCGACGACCCTGTGTTCCTGCTCAATTTCGTGGCCAGCAACATTGAAGCCGAATTGCCTGTGCGTCAAGGGATTTTGGAGGCTCGCAACCTGAACGAAATGGCCAAGGGACTGCTCTCGGTGCTGACCGAAGCCAAGCAGATGCTGGAACTGAAGCAGCAGATCCAGAGCAAGGTGCGCGACGACATGGACAAGCAGCAACGCGAATATTACCTGAACCAGCAACTTCGTACCATCCAGGAAGAGCTTGGCGGCAATCCCAACGAGCAGGATGTCAAGGAGTTGAAGGAAAAGGCCGAGAAGAAGAAATGGTCGAAGGATGTGGCCGAAGTCTTCGATAGGGAGCTGAAGAAATTGGAGCGTACCCATCCGCAAGCTGCGGAATATGGCATACAACTGAACTATTTGCAGTATTTGGTTGACTTGCCGTGGGAAGAGTTCACCAAAGACAACTTCGACCTGAAACGCGCCCAAAAGGTGCTGGATGCCGACCATTTTGGTTTGGACAAGGTGAAAGACCGCATCATCGAGCATTTGGCCGTGCTGAAGCTGCGTCAGGACATGAAAGCCCCGATTTTATGTTTGGTCGGCCCTCCTGGTGTGGGTAAGACCTCGTTGGGCAAGTCCATTGCGCGGGCGTTGAACCGAAAATATGTCAGAATGTCACTTGGTGGCGTGCGCGACGAGTCGGAACTGCGCGGCCACAGAAAAACATATATCGGCGCCATGCCGGGCCGTATCATCCAAAACCTGCGCAAGGTGAAGTCGGGCAACCCCGTTTTCGTCTTGGACGAAATCGACAAGGTGAGCGGCAACAACATCAGTGGCGACCCGCAAGCTGCATTGCTTGAAATCCTTGACCCTGAGCAGAATAATGCCTTCTACGATAACTTCATCGAGTTGGACTACGACCTCTCGAAAATCCTCTTCATCGCCACGGCCAATAACCTGTCGACCATCCATCCCGCCTTGCGTGACCGTATGGAAATCATCGACTTGAGCGGCTATCTGCGCGAGGAGAAATACGAAATCGCCAAGCGTCACCTCATCCCCAAGCAGATGAAGGAACATGGCTTGGACGCGAAGCAAATCACCTTCCCGAAGGACGTGGTGATGCACATCATCGACGACTACACCCGCGAGGCGGGCGTGCGTAACTTGGAGCGTCGCATCGGCGACATGATGCGTTTCCGCGCCAAGCAGGTCGTGACGGAGGAACCGTTTGACAAGAAAATTACCCTTGCCGATGTTCGCAAAGTGCTCGGTGTGCCGATGCACCACGACGAAGACGAGGTGAAGCACACCATGCCGGGCGTGGCTACGGGTTTGGCTTGGACACAGGTGGGCGGCGAAATCCTGTCCATCGAAGTGAGCTTGAGCCGTGGCGTGGGGCATCTCTCGCTGACGGGCAACCTCGGCGAGGTGATGAAGGAATCAGCCACCATCGCCTTCGAGTTCATCAAGGCTCATGCTTCGCAACTCAGCATCAACCCCGATGTGTTCGATGCTTGGAACGTCCATGTCCACATTCCCGAAGGTGCCACTCCTAAGGATGGTCCCTCGGCGGGTATCACGATGCTCACCGCCTTGACTTCGGCCTTTACCCAACGCAAGGTGAAGAGCAACTTGGCTATGACAGGCGAGATTACGCTTCGTGGTCGTGTTTTGCCCGTTGGCGGTGTGAAGGAAAAGATTTTGGCTGCCAAGCGCAATGGTGTCACCGACCTCATCCTTTCCGTTGACAATGAGCACGATATCGACGACATCAAGGAAGACTACATCGATGGACTGAAGTTCCATTATGTGGAGAACATGATGCAGGTGCTCGATCTTGCCTTGGAGAAGGAACAGGACGTGAACGACTTGGATTACAACAAGTACTTGCGCAACTTGCATCCTGAGGTGATTGGTTTTAAGGTCAAGTGATGAAACAAACGATGGGTTTTGACGAGTCGCTTTGCGTCACTGCGAGGAACGAAGCAGTCCAGAAAAATGTGCTTTCTGGATTGCTTCACTGCGTTCGCAATGACGCGAAGCGGGTCTTGAGTTGTCTCATAATACTGTTGTTTCTCGTACTGATCGTAGGATGCAGCCAACGACGTGATGATGAGGAAGATTTAGCCATCTTCAAGTACAACGAGGCGGCGGGCATCGTTTCCCTCGACCCAATCTATGCCAAGGACGTGGCGCACATTTGGGTCTGCAATCAGGTGTTCAACAGCCTCGTGGCCTTCGACGACGAGATGAACCTCGTGCCGATGGTGGCCAAGTCGTGGGACATCAGCGAGGATGGGTTGGTCTACACTTTCCATCTGCGGGATGATGTGTATTTCCACAATGACACTTGTTTCAAAACCCCGCGTTGCGTGACCGCCCAAGACTTCGTCTATTCCTTCAACCGCGTGGTCGACAAAAAGACGAACTCGCCCGGACTTTGGATTTTCTCGTCCGTCAAGCACGACGGTGACCAATATGCCTTCACGGCCTTGGACGACACCACCTTCCAAATTGAGCTTTCGAAGCCTTTCCCGCCGTTTTTGGGCATTTTGTCGATGACCTACGCCTCGGTGGTGCCGCATGAGGCCGTCGAGTATTATGGCGATGACTTCCGTAGCCATCCCGTCGGGACGGGACCGTTCAAGTTCCAGTATTGGAAGGAAGGCGTGAAGCTCGTCTACCGCAAGAACCCCAACTATTTCGAGCGCGACGAGGCAGGGGAGAGGTTGCCTTATATCGATGCTGTCTCCGTCAGTTTCCTTATCGACAAGCAGGTGGCGTTTTTGGAGTTCATCAAGGGCAAGTTCGATTTCATGTCGGGCATTGATGCGCGCTACAAGGACGAGCTGCTGACCTACGACGGCCAGCTACGGAAGAAGTACGAAAACAAGATACAATTGATTACGGAGCCATACCTCAACACCGAGTATTTCTCGTTCTACATTGACCCGAACGACCCGCTTGGTCCCGACCGTTCGCGCGCTTTGCGCCAGGCCGTCAGCCTTTGCATAGACCGCGAGAAGATGTTGCGCTACTTGCGCAACGGCATCGGCGAGCCGGGTACGGGTGGCCTGATTCCAGTGGGCTTGCCGGGGTATAGTTCCACCATTGGCTATGGCTACGACCTGAAGCGTGCTCAGCAGTTGGTGGCCGAAAACCATTTGGAAGGCCATCTGCTGCAACTCTCCACCGTGGCCGACTATGCCGACATCGGGAAGTTTGTACAGAGTCAGGTGGAACAAATCGGGCTGCAATGCAAGATGGAGGTGATGCCGCCCGCCACGTTGCGCAGCATGAAAGCCAACGGTAGCCTGCCGTTCTTCCGCTCCTCTTGGGTGGCCGACTATCCCGATGCCGAGAACTACCTCTCGACCTTCACGACGGCCAACTTCGCCCCTTCGGGACCGAACTACACCCATTATTCCAATCCCAAGTTCGACCAACTCTACGACAAGGCGATGGCCTGCAACGACATGGAGGAACGCACCAGATATTACACCGCGATGGACAGCCTGATGATGCGCGATGCGCCCGTGGTGGTGCTGTTCTACGATGAGGTGCTTCGTTTCGTCAACAAGCGTGTGAAGGACTTGGGCAGCAACCCGACGAATCTTTTGGATTTGAGAAGGGTGAGGATTGAGTAAATTTTTTTATGGTTTTCTTTTAAGGGGGACTCCAAAGAATCATATAAAAGGAAGCTCCTACGGGGCTTTTTGGGGAAGTTTCATTAAGTAGATTGTGATTGTTTGTTATTATTTTTCGGAATGATAACAAGATTGCGGGTTTATTTCTATTTTTGCCCGATGGAAAAACAGAAATGATATGAGAGATGAAGAATTGTTGAGTGGTGAGAACCTTAATATCGAGTATAAGCGGGAAGTGCCCGAAAAGAGCATCAAGTATGTGAAGAGTGTGGTCGCGTTTGCCAATGGAAGCGGCGGACGGATAGTGTTTGGCATCGATGATGAGACGCGAGAGGTGGTCGGAATGGACAACGAAACCATCTTCAAGACGGTGGATGCCATCACGACGGCCATTGCCGACAGCTGCGAGCCAGCCATTATGCCTAATGTGGCACTGAAAACCATTGAGGACAAGACGGTTATCATCGTTGAGGTGGAAGCCCAGCGCAATCGGCCTTATTATGTGAAGTCGTTGGGCTTGGAGAAAGGCGTTTTTGTCCGGGTGTCGGGCACGACGCGCCCAGCCGATTCGTATATCATTCGCGAGTTGATGTTTGAAGGCGCGAATCGCAGTTTCGACCAGACGGTGTGCGTTGGCTTGGAGGTGACGGAAGACGAGATTGAAGCCTTGTGTCGCAAGCTGAGCACGGTAGCGAAGGCACATTGCCGGAGCGAAGAAGAACAACGAAGAGTGAAGGACGTGACCAAGAACAACTTGGTTTCGTGGGGCGTATTGGTGGAGAAAGGCGGCAAACTTCTCCCGACCAATGCGTTTGCTTTGCTCACGGGTAATGCAGCCTTGCCCACTAAGGTGCAATGTGCTGTTTTTAAGGGAAATACAAGAACGGTTTTTGTGGACCGACGCGAGTTTGAAGGACCTGTTTACGAGCAGTTGGAAGAAGCCTACAAGTATGTGTTGGCGAAAATCAATTTGGGCGCACGGATTGACGGGCTTTATCGTGAGGATGCTTTTGAGATTCCTGAGCAGGCCATTCGTGAGACGTTGGTCAATGCCATAGTCCATCGGAGCTACTTGCAACCGTCACACATTCAAGTGATTGTTTTTGATGACAGGGTGGAAATCACTTCTCCAGGTGGTTTGCCGCCAGGCCTGACTGTCGAACGGATGAAGCAAGGCTATTCCATTGTGCGCAATGAGGCTTTGGCCAATGTCTTCCTGTATATGCGCCTGTTTGAGCATTTTGGGAGCGGCATTCCTAGAGTGGTGGAAATGGTGAAAAGTTACGGTTTGCGTGAGCCAGAGTACATTGACATGGAAGTTGGTGTTCGGGTGAACTTCTACCGTTTGCCTGAGGAGATTAGGCAAGAGATTAGGCAAGCTGCTGCACAAGTTACCACACAAGTTAATATGGCTGATAATCAATCTGTTGATATTCTAACTGACAAAGCTACCACCCAAGCTACCACCCAAGCTACCACCCAAGCTACCACCCAAGCTACCACCCAAGTTGAAACATTGATTATCGGTATTGGAGATGGTTATTATCAAAGAGATGAACTTATGCAACTATTGAATTTAGGCAATATCAGATATTTCTCGAAGTCATACCTCGTACCTGCCATTCAGCAAGGCTACGTCGCAATGCTCTATCCCGACAAACCCCGCCACCCAAGGCAGAGGTATTACTTAACGGAAAAAGGCAAGGAACTGCTGAAATTGTTGAAATCTCAACCATAAAACACCAATTCTATGATAAATGTTGTTTTATTGCTCAAATCGCTCTTGTTTTCTAAATATATTATTGGTTTTCAATATATTATGAGATTTGTTGAGGTTCCTGTTATTCTTTCGCAACACATACTATGTGGCTTCCGCCCTTGGAATCCGTGATGCGTAATAAATACATTCCTTTCACTAATCCGCTCAAGTCTACCTCGTTTGTCTCCCGCAGCGTTTTCACCAACTGCCCAAGTTCATTGTAGCATTGTATTTCACTGGCATTAATACCCTCAATATGCACAAAACTATGTGCAGGATTGGGAAACACGTTTATTGTTTCGGCAGTTTCGTTTATCCCAACACAGTCCTCGGTGATATCGGTAAACTCGTTCCAACCCTCAGCGTTGCGATACGCCTCCAAGGTGCCGCAGGGAACAATGACAGGAATGTTTTTTGGAACATTCTCAAAAGCAGGAATATCGGCATTGATGAAGACAGGTGGCGTTTCCGCTTTAATTGTCATCGACTGCAAAGGATTATCTTTAAACGCCCAGCTATAAATTTTGCTGACAGAACTCCCTATCACAAGGCTTGTGAAATTACAGCCACAGAAAGTAGCTTCTTCAATCTCTTCGATGTTGTCGGATATTTCCAAATTGCCTGTGAAGCCGCTGCAATCCATGAAAGCACTCCATCCCATCGCCGTCACGCTGTTTGGAATGACAAGGTCTCCAATAAATCCGTTGCAACCCCTAAATACAGATCGTCCTATTGTGGCGAGATTTGATGAGAGTTTAAGGCAACCGTCAAAGCCAGTGCAATTCTCAAAGGCGGCCATTTGGATTTCTTCAACGGAATTAGGAATGACCAAATCTCCATAAAAGCCGGTACAGAATTCGAAAGCATGCCCTTCGATTACTCTGACGGAATTGCCGATGGTCAGTTTTCCGTCAAAACCGCTGCAACCTGAGAAAGCCAGAGGGCCAATGTCTTCCACCGAATTGGGTATCACCAAATCACCACTAAAGCCACTACAACCTTCAAAGGCACCCCAATTTATCATGACAACCGACTCTGGTATAATGAGATTGCCTGTAAAGCCATGGCAGTTGTAAAAGGCATGTGTGCTGATAACAGCAAGATTGTCAGGAAGAACGAGGTTCCCGTCAAACCCGTGGCAATCATAAAACGCATCAATTCCGATTTCATACACCGTATTAGGGATAACAAGGTCACCCGTCAGGCCTGTGCATCCGTTAAAGGCAGACTTGCCGATGAATTCAACGCCTTCTTCAATGGTCAAACTTTCTAGACCCGAGCAAAGATAAAACGCATTGAGTCTGATTGCGTTTACTGATTTTGGGATGACGAGGTCGCCAGTCAGACCGGAGCATCTTTCAAAAGCAGATCTGCCAATGATTTCAACGCCGTCTCCTATGGTCAGGTGTTCAAGCCCTGTGTAGAAATAAAACGCACCTTCCTTGATTTCGGTCACACTATAAGTCGTTCCATCATAAGTCACGGTTCCAGGTATGACAAGTTCGCCTTGGGCGGCTTGCCCGTCGATGTGTCCGTCAACGCTCACCTGTGGCGGGTCGGTGCTAATAATCGTGTAGAGCAGGTTTCCTACTTGGAAGTCATAGGCCAAGGCTTGCATCGCGAAGCCAACTACAATCATTAAGGTTACGAATAATTTTTTCATCGTTTTGAAATTTTAATGGTGAATACTTTTCGCAACACGTACTATGTGGCTTCCGCCCTTGGAATCCGTGATGCGTAATAAATACATTCCTTTCACTAATCCGCTCAAGTCTACCTCGTTTGTCTCCCGCAGCGTCTTCACCAACTGGCCAAGAGCGTTGTAACATTGTATCTCTTTGACATCGATGCCTTCAACATGCACAAATTGTTGCGTAGGATTGGGAAACACACTTATTGTTTCGGCGGTTTCGTCTACGCCGTCACAGTCCGCGACGATGTTGCTGAATACCTCACCCCAGTCCGAGTTCATGTAGGTATCAGCACTTCCGCATGGAACGATGAGGCAACAGCTGCTTGGCACTTCGAAAGAAGTAAAGTTATACAAAGAGGCTGGCGTTTCGCCCAAGCACCACACCGTGTCCATCGGGCATACAAAGGCGTGGTCTCCAATTTCCGTGACCGTGGCGGGGATGACGGCTTTTTTCAGGCCCTCACATACGTAGAAGGCCAAGTCTCCAATGGTTGTTACGCCATCGGGAATAGTGATGGACTTCAAACCCGCTTGGTCAAACAATCCCTCTGCAATCTCCGTCAAGGCTTCAGGAAGGCTGACGATGGCGAGATTGCTACATCCGTGAAACGCATATTCGCCTATTGTGGTGATGGAATTGGGAAGGTCCAAGCGGCACAGACCGTGGCAAGAGGAAAACGCCCAATCTCCAATCTTGGTGGTCGTTTCGGGAAGCGTGAAATCCTCGAGACGGGTACAACCGTAAAAAGCATCTCTTCCGATTTCTACGATGGATTCGCCGAAATCGACATGCCTCAACTCGGGACAAAACGCGAACGAATGATTTCCCAACGAAACCAATGAATTGGGCAGCGTGACCGAAACAAGCGTTTCGTATTCATAAAACGCGGCATCGGCCACTTTTATGGTTCCTTCGTCGATGACCAAATCCACCAAAGGCATCTTCTCTTTGAAACCCAAGCACCAGCCGTCCAAATAGAGCATCCAGCCGTTGGGTTGGAGGTTGTACCATCCCGTATTGACGAAGGCCTTAGCATTGACACGGGTCACTGTGCTGGGAATGTGGATGTCATACAACGAGGTGCATCCCTCAAACGCCCGTTCACCAATGAAAGTCAGCGTGCTGGGGAAGGAGATGGAGGTCAGTTCCGTGCAGTCCTTGAAGGCCCAAAAGCCGATTTGCGTCACCGTGTAGGTGATGCCGTCGTAGGTCACCGTTTCGGGGATGACCACATCGCCGGAATAGCAGCCCCAACCGGGTTGTGAGCAGTGCCCAACCCTAACTTCAGGGCCTTCTGTGTAGTCATTAATCCAGTAGTAAATGCCATCCACTTCAAAGTCGTAGGCCAAGGCTTGCATCGCGAAGCCGACTACAATCATTAAGGTTACGAATAATTTTTTCATCGTTTTGAAATTTTAATGGTGAATACTTTTGTGTTTGATTTTTGACGCAAAAGTAGGCTCACTTAATAAACTTGTCAAGAAAAACGATGTATCAATTTGTATCAGTTTTTGTGCAATATCTTGATTTTTAACATTTTATTCTTTGGCAAAATCAAGAAGTGTTGTATGCAGAGGAGCCTCGTTTTCAAAAATTGCCTTCATCTTTCTGGCACGATGCGACACAGTGGGATAGGCTTTCTGCATCAAGGCCGAAACATCGGCATCCGAAAGGCCGAGCAGATACAGGCAGCAATAGTCAAGGTCGCCCTTGGTAAGGTTAGGATAGGCTTTGGCCAAACGGACGGTAAACTGGTTGAAGTGGCGGTCGGCAGCCTCGCGCAAAGCCATCACCTGCTCCTTGCCCAAAGCATAGTCCTTATAAATGGTGCAGTCCATCTGCGACTTGAACTGCCCTTCGTTCACCCTTTCCATAATCAAGCGGCAAATCGGCTCCTCGGCAAAACTCGCTGCCTGCGTGTCGGGCTTCGATGCCGTGTCGTTCTGTCGTAGCAATTGGTCTTTCAGCTCCCGTAGCTCTTGGTTGCTTCGCTTCAGTCGTCCCGACATCGCGGTCTGCTCCATACGGTGAGCGTAGCGTTCCTGCTCCATCTGTTTTTTCCCTCTGCGTTTCATCGCGACAATGCTGAGGACGATTGCCACAACAGCCATTGGCAACACCACAGCGAGGGTTGTTCTTATGGTCTTCTGTTTTTCTTGTTGAGCGATTAGTTCCTCTCGTCGCTGGATATAATCGTTGAAAAGACGCTCATATTCAACCTTTTGTGGCAGCGTCTCTTGCTCCAACGTCACATTTTGGGTGAAAAATCGCGAATACTTGTTCATGTTTGCACTATCGCCCAAGGTTTCATAGATTTGAGAGAGCGTTTGCGCTGTTTGCATTTGCTGCTTCTCATCAGTCGAATTGTCAAACACGGGTCGCAAATAAGCCAAAGCGGAGTCGTATTGCTTTTCTTCGAAATAAACCCAGCCTATGGTCGACAACACATTTGATGTCAGTATTCTCGGGCAAGAAGACAAGCTGCGTTTCAATTGCTCGATAGCCGTTTCCCCATCGAGGGTCAGCTTGTATGCGTTGATGGTGCGTCGTAAATTGATTACTTGGAAATTCAGTTCGCTGGTGTCGGGAATCAGCTCTATGGCTTGGTCATAATAATACAGGGCACTGTCATATTGTTCGGTTTTGTCGAATTCATAGCCCAAGAAAAAGAGGTTTCTGGCTATGGATGAGGGCGGAGGAGGTGCCATGCTGCGGTTGATTTCAAGCGATTTTTTCGTGAAGTATACCGTTGGTTTGTGGATAAAAAGCATGGAATATATGCCAGCAATTCTGCTTGAGACGTTCGACATGAATTCCAATTGATGCCTGTTCGCTTGTTTGGCCGAGAAATGGCTCTCCATGATTTCTAATGCCTTATAATGCTCTTGCAGAGCCTTCAAAATAAGAGGGTCATTATGGGCTATGATTTCTTTGTTCAAACTGATGCCGCTCATGTAATGGGCGCGAGCAGAAAGGAAAACCAAATTGTCGGCTTGTGGATGTGCCATGGCCATGCTATCGAAATATACAGCGGCTTTTTCAACTTCTTCGGCCAAAACCAACTCATCACGCACCTTGAATATGGCTTCCGAATGCAAAAGGTCAAGATAATGTTTGTTGGGTACTCCAACCGTTCCATAACCAATGCTGTCAAACTTTTCAAGACAAGTCAAAGCGCTGTCGGGATGCTGCCACATCAGGCTGTCGATGGCGACATATTCGGGAGGCGCGTTCCACGCATCCTTTCCACCAGTGTTCACGCATGAAGCGGCAAACAATGTCCACCAAAGTATTACAATATGGAACAGGCTTTTTTTCACACTGCAAAAATAGTAAAAAACCATCAAACTTTACGGTTCAATGTGAAATCATTACAACATTCTCTGTTCACGAAATGTGAATAATCTCAGTCTTACTTGGTAGTATTTCCGAAATCTTTTTACCTTTGTTCCCTGTTATTGGGTTTTAATTAATTATTAATTATATGAAAATCAAATCTTTATTCCTTTCAATCCTGCTGATGGGCGCATTCTCGTTGACCGCCCAAGAGGAAGCCAAAATGCTGCGTTTCCCAACCATTCACGGCAACGACGTGGTCTTCACTTATGGCGGCGACCTTTATTCCGTCGACATCAAAGGCGGTATCGCCCACAAGCTCACCAACGACCCTATGGGCTATGAAATGTTCGCGCGTTTCTCGCCCGATGGCAAACACCTTGCCTTTACCGCGCAATATGACGGCAACACCGAGGTCTACGTGATGCCTTACCCCGAGTGTGGCACGCCTACACGTCTCACCTACACGCCCACCCTTGGCCGCGACGACATCAGCGACCGCATGGGGCCGAACAACATCGTGATGGCGTGGAAGGACAACGAAAACATTGTATTCCGCTCGCGCAAAGAGAGTTGGGACGACTTCGTGGGCCAGCTTTTCGTTGCCAATATCAACGGCGGCTTGGCCGAGCAACTGCCCCTGCCCGAAGGCGGCTGGATCTCGTATTCTCCCGACGGGAAGCAGATTGCTTACAACCGCGTGATGCGCGAGTTCCGCACGTGGAAATACTATCGTGGCGGCATGGCCGACGACGTTTGGATTTACGACTTCAAGTCTAAAAAAATCGAAAACATCACCAGCAACAACGCGCAGGACATCTTCCCGATGTGGGTTGGCAACAAGGTCTATTTCTGCTCCGACCGCGACCGCACGATGAACCTGTTTTGTTACGACCGCAGTACCAAGCAAACCACCAAGGTGACCGACTACACCTATTATGATATCAAGTGGCCCTCGCTCGGCGATAAGGACATCGTTTATGAAAACGGTGGACAGCTGTTCCGCTATAATTTGGCTGATGGCAAAATCTATCCCATCCCTGTGCAGATGGCCAACGACAACAAATCCACGCGCGACAAGTATGTGGACGCCAGCAAGTTCATCAACACGAGCACGATTTCTCCTGATGGCAAACGTGTGGCCTTCGGTGCGCGTGGCGACGTGTGGACGGTGCCGGTTAAGTCGGGCATCACGAGGAACTTGACCCAGAGCGACAATGCCCACGACCGCAACGTAGCTTGGTCGCCCGACGGCAAATACATCGCCTACATCAGCGACCGCACGGGCGAGGACGAGCTTTACATCCAAGCCCAAGACGGCAAGGAAGAAGCTGTTCAACTGACCTCGAACTCAGATACTTACAAATATGGTCCCACTTGGTCGCCCGACAGCAAACGCATCCTTTGGTACGACAAGATGAACCGCATCAATATGGTGGAAGTGGCCACGAAGAAAGTCACTGAGGTGGCGCACAGCTTGGCAGGCGAGATGGGCGACTTCGCTTGGTCAGCCGACAGCCGCTGGATTGCCTATTCCATGCCGAGCACCTTCAGCGTGAGCCGCATCCACATCTACAACGTGGCTTCGGGCAAGGACGAAGTCGTCACCGATGGCTGGTACAACGCCTCGTCGCCCGCTTTCGACAAGAACGGCAAGTATCTGTATTTCACCTCGGAGCGCGATTTCCGTCCCACCTACGGCTGGCTGGAATGGAACCACGTCTATACCGATATGAGTAAGGTTTATCTGCTTACTTTACAGCAAGATACGCCTTCGCCTTTTTTGACTGAAAATGATGAGGTGAAGACTGAAAACGTGAATGAGGATAAGGACGAACCCAAAAGCAAGCCAACAGGTCCCAAAGGGGGCAAAGGCAAATCCGAGGACAAACCCGAACCTAAGAAAGATGCCAAGGAAGTGAAAATCGACTTTGAAGGCATCAGTAATAGGGTAGTGGTGTTGCCCGTCAGTGCGGGTCGTTATTGGAACCTCACGGGTGTCGAAGATGGTCTGTATTTCGTGGCGGCAGGTCGCAATGGTGGCGGCCTCAACTACTTCGATGCCAAGTCGAAGAAGGTCACGGCGGTTGGAGGCTTTGGCTACGAACTCTCTGCCGACGGTTCCAAGATGCTGATGCGCGAAGGCGCTGGCTATAAGGTGGTCAACGCGCCGAAAGGCCCGATGCCTGGCGGTAAGTCGGGCGAAGGCAAGGGAGACGAAGCCATCGACCTCAGCAATATGAAGAAATGGGTCGACTTGCGCACCGAGTGGACGCAAATCTACAACGAGGCGTGGCGCCAGATGCGCGACTTCTTCTATGCGCCCAACATGCACGGCGTGGACTGGCCCGCGATGAAAGAGAAATATGGAAAGCTGTTGCCCTATTGCGCCGACCGTAACGACGTGAACTACCTCATCGGCGAGCTGATCGGCGAAATCAACATCGGCCATGCCTATGTGGGCGACGGCGACCGCGTGAAGCCCGAACGCATCCCGATGGGTATGTTGGGCTGCCGCATCCATCGCGACAAGTCGGGTTACTACCAGATTGACAAGATTTTGAAAGGCGAAAACTGGAACGAGAAGACCCGCTCGCCGCTGACGGAAGTGGGCGTGAACGCCAAGGAAGGCGACTACATCATCGCCATCGACGGACAGAGCACCAAGGACATGAAGGACATGTATGCTGCCCTTATCGGCAAGGCCAACAAGGCAGTGCTGCTCACCTTAAATAATAAGGCTTCGGAAAGCGGTGCTCGTGATGTGGTGGTGAAGCCCATTGCCGACGAAACGGGTTTGTATTATTACAACTGGGTGCAAGGCAACGTCGAGAAGGTGAGCAAGGCCACCAACGGTCAGGTGGGTTACATCCACATTCCCGACATGGGCGTGGAAGGCCTGAACGAGTTCGCCAAGTATTTCTACCCGCAGCTCGACAAGAAAGCCCTCATCATCGACGATCGTGGCAACGGTGGCGGCAACGTCAGCCCGATGATTGTGGAGCGTTTGCGCCGCGAGCTTTCGATGTACGACATGATGAGCAACAACGAGCCTGAGACCAAGCCCACCCGTATGATGCTCGGTCCCAAAGTGTTGCTGTTCAACAAATATTCTGCTTCCGACGGCGACTTGTTCCCCTACCAGTTCAAGAAGCACAAGATTGGCACGACTATCGGAATGCGCTCGTGGGGCGGTGTGGTCGGCATCCGTGGCAGCCTACCTTTCATCGACGGCGGCTCGCTGACCCGTCCCGAGTTTGCTCCCTTCGACGAGAAAGGCAACTGGGTCATAGAAGGCTACGGCGTTGACCCCGACATTGTCATCGACAACGACCCCGCCCACGAGTTTGAAGGCGTCGACGACCAGCTGAACAAGGCCATCGAGGTTATCCTTGAGCAGATGAAGGATTATCCTGACATTCCGGCGATTCCCGCTTGGCCGGACAAGACGAAGTAAGAAAGAAACTGAATGAAGCAAAATCCGCCTCGCCAAGGGGCGGATTTTTTTGTGTTCATCAGAGGTGTTTTTGTCGGGAAATAGTCCGTTTTAAAGCGTGATTTGGAAAAAAAGAAAACTTTTTGTTGTTTTTTTGGAATTATATCGCTTAATTTGCAACACTTTAACGGAATAGTTTTTCAAATCGCCCTTTACCCATGAAAAAGACTTTTGCATTCCTGTTTTTTGCTTTTTTGGGCATGACGACGCTTTTCGCCCAAAGTCCCCAACTCCCTGATAACATCCAGACGGTTCATTGCGAGTTTTTCCCCGAGGCCTCACAATGGGGCATCGTCGAGGATTGGTCGTCGACGGCGGATGTCTCCACTTTGGTGATTCCTATGGTGGGCGACATCGACGGCAACGGCATCCCTGAGATTGTTTGCTTTGCGCCTTCGGGAAGCGATTTCTATAATGTGAATACCGTATTGGTTTTCAATTCGTTGACACACGAAGTAATCCATACTTTCACGATTCCTGGCAATGTGTCGACGGTGGATGCCGCTCCCTATGGCATTGTGAAATTGCATAATGGCCATGTGTTGTTTGCGGTATGCGCCCAAAACAACAATATGTATGGCTACGACCTGACTGCCCATGGCACTACGCCTTTGTGGACGGTGGCGACTGGCTTCCCTGCCCCAAACGTAGGTTTTGCCGATTTCAATGCCGATGGCTATCCCGACATCTATGTAGGCAACAAGATTTTTGATGCCGAAACGGGTACTTTGTTGGTTACCAACTCCTCGGTCACGAACTTTGGCGGATCGTATGCCCACACGGGTAGCCATAAGCTCCCCTCGCCGTGTGTGGCCAACCTGACGGGCGACATCAAGCCGGAGTTGGTGTTGGGTAACGAAGTGTACCAAATCACCATCACCAACCGGACGGGCACTGCTGGAAACAGCATGACGCTTTCGGCCTCCGTCACGCCCCCTTCGGGCATTGATGTCGATGGGCATCCGCAAGTGGCCGATTTCAATCTTGACGGCTATTTGGATGTCTTCATCAGCAACAAAACCACTTCGGGAGGCACGATGGGCCTTTATGTTTGGGACGTGCATAACAACACGATTTTGGGCAGTACGACGGTCTCCCAAACCGGCACTGGAAAAAGCATCCCGCTGGTGGCCGACATTGATGGCGACGACAACATGGAAATCGTAATCCAGAGCCGTGTTTCGGGCAACAAGGTGCAGGCCTACAAGTTTAACCGTAACACGGGTACTTTCTCCATGATGTGGGACATTGCCGTCGACGAGGACTCCTATTCCAACGCTGCCACCACATTCGACTTCAACCAAGACGGCGACATGGAGGTGCTGCTTACCGACCAGTCGAGCATCAAGATCTTGAACGGTGCAACGGGCGCTTTGCTTACCCAGTTGTCGTTTGGCGAGTGCACGGTGATGCAGTATCCCATCATTGCCGACGTGGATGCCGACGGCAACGCCGAGATTGCGATTTGCGGTCAGTTTGGGGCTGGCCACACCAATTCGGGCCACTTGGTGGTGTTTTCCTCTTCCACCGTTCCGTGGGCGCCGGCGCGCAAGGTTTGGAACCAGTATATGTATAACGTGACCAACATCAACCAAGACCTTTCGGTGCCGACCTACCTCTTCAACAACGCAACGGTATTCACCGACCCGCAAGGCCACGTCAGGAGGCCTTTCAACAACTTCTTGCAACAAGCCACCACGCTCGACCAATATGGGCGTCCTTTCTATGGCGTGCCCGACGCGGCTGATGTGTCGGCCACCGTCGAAACAACCGACACGTATGCCCTGCTCAGCGTGACCTACACCAACCAGGGAGATGCTGTCTTGAATCGTCCGTATGCCATTACGCTCTTTGCCAATACCTTGGGCGGGCAGGTCATTCTTACACATGTGGTCAACGAGTCGTTGCGACAGGGGCAAACCACCACACAGACTATCCAGGTGCCACTCTCTACCTTGTGCCAAATTGATAATCTCGCTATCATCGTTGTGGCTGTCAATTGCGAAGGTGGAGGCATCGGCCAAAATGGTGGGCTGCAAGCCGAATGCGACATCGCGAACAATACGACCGAAGTGCCTTTCAGCATGGTGATTGAGCCGACCAATATCTATGAGGAGGCCTGCGATTCCTATACTTGGTATGGTCAAACATACACACAGACTGGATCGTATCCCCATACGGTACCAAATCCAAATGGCTGCGACAGCACTTATATCCTCAATCTTACTATCCATGAGAGCGAAGAGGTCACCTTGCCCGCCGTTGAAGCGTGCGACAGCTACCCTTGGCATGGAACGACTTACCATCAGAGCGGATTCTACAGCTATGAGACGACGACGCAATACGGCTGCCAACGGGTGGAGTACCTGCCACTGACCATCCACTACAGCGACACGGTCGACTTCAATGTGACCGCCTGCGAGGAATACACGTGGCACGGGCAGACCTACACCGAGTCGGGCACGCACAACTTCAACACGACGAACCAATACGGCTGCAACCGCCTCGAACGCTTGTTCCTGACCATCAGCGACAGCTATCGCGAGGTGGAGCCGGTGACGGAGTGCGACAGCTACTTCTGGCCCATGACCCAGCAGTGGTACTATGCCACAGCGATGGACTCCATCGTCATCGAAGGCGAGCACGGTCAATGCGACAGCACCTTCGTGCTCGACCTGACACTGCACTATTCCGACACGATAGACTTGGAGCCCGTGACGGCCTGCGAGGAGTACCAATGGTACGGCACGACCTACAGCGAAAGCGGCATCTACAGCCACCCGACGACCAACGAATACGGCTGCGACCGATTGGAACGGCTACAGGTGACCATCAACCATGACAGTGAATCCGAGTTTTGGGTGACGAGCTGCGAGCCATACCCATGGTTCGGGACGATTTACACGCAGCCTGGCGACTATGAGCATCACATTCCCAACACGGCGGGCTGCGACAACCTGATGGTGTTGCACCTCGAATTGGGTGACGACTATGTCATGGACGAGACGGTGACGGCTTGCGACAGCTACACATGGCACGGGCAGACCTACACGATGAGCGGTGACTTCGACATCGAGGTGGATAATCCCGACGGCTGCGACAGCATATTCAAGTTGCACCTGACCTTGGGCCACACGGTGGAGCACGGGTTCGAGAAACAGGTGTGCGAGCCGATGCAATGGTATGAGCATTGGTGCGACCACGATGGCGACTATGTACACACCTTCGAAGGGCCTGCGGGCTGCGACAGCATCGTGACAATGCACTTCACCCTCGGTGAAGCCGTGCTGCATCCCACCGATGTGGTGGAGACCTGCGAGCCCAACTTCACTTGGCATGGACATGCCTATACCGAGAGCGGAATCTATTACGACACTGTGGCTGGCATTGCTGGCTGCGACGACATTTATATGCTGCAACTGACTATCGGCGAGGCTGTGGAGATGGAAACGGAGGACAAGGCCTGCGACGTCTATCCTTGTTCATGGGCGCCGGGCGGAGCGTTTACTGAAAGTGGTGTCTATAGCCACATCTTGCAGACCGAGGAAGGCTGCGATAGCATCGTCAAACTCAACTTGACCATCTACCATACGCCCAATCTTGACCTGTCGGGGCCGACGCAAGTGATTGCGGCCACCAACCTCAATTCAGGTGTCTATTATTATTGGCTTGCCGATTCCTTATCCATCGAGCCCAACTCGATTGAGTGGGTTTGTTCCACTCCTTATTGGCGTGCGGAACCGATAGGTAACGGCTACCGATGCAGACTAACTGTGATGACCACGGGCGAGGGTGCCTTGAAGGCCATCAGCCATCAGAGCACGGGCTGCGATGCGGCGGCTGGCATCAACATCCATGCGAGCTTCTACGACATCGAGGAAAATGGGGGGCCGCTGGTGACCTTGTTCCCCAATCCGGCACAAACCAAAGTCACGGTGCAATGCAAAGAGATGCTTCGGATTCGTTTGGTTGACGTGTTGGGTCAGGCAGTCATGGATAAGGACTACGGCTCGACCGATGAAGCCATCCTGGCCATCGGTCATTTACCAGCCGGTGTCTATATGGTGGAAATCACGACGAAGCAGGGGCGGACAACCCGACGCTTGGTCGTGGAGCGATAACATAACGGAAAAGCCCGCCAAACTTCAACTGACGGGCTTTTCAAATTCGTTTAATTCGTTTAATTCGCCGTTCTAAAAAACGGACAATTAGCCGTTATTTCTTAGCAGCTTTCTTGGCAGGAGCTTTCTTCGCCTTGGGTGCTTCAGCCTTCGGGATATTCTTCAGGATGTCGCACATGAAGTCCCAGAACATCTGCACGGTCGCAATCTCGCAACGCTCGTCGGGCGAGTGCACGCCGCGCAGGGTGGGGCCGAAGCTGATCATGTCCATGCCAGCGATCTTGTCGCCGATGAGGCCGCACTCTAGTCCAGCGTGGATTGCACGTACTTTCGGGTCTTTCTTGAAGCGTTCCTTGTAGCACTTCACGGCGATGTCGCAAATGACGCTGTCGGGGTTGGGTGTCCAGCCCGGATAGCCGTCGGTGTGCTCCACGTCGGCATCGGCAAGGCTCCACACGGCTTCCACCATGTTGGCGATGTCTTGCTTCGACGACTCAATCGAACTACGCTGCGAGGTCTGGATGAAGAAATAGCCTTCCTTTTTCTTGCACGAGGCAAGGTTGGTCGAGGTCTCCACGAAGTTCGGGATGGTCTGCGACATAGCGATTACGCCGTGAGGGCAGGCATAGAGGCCGTTCAGCAGGTTGTATTGCGACATCTCGTCGATGACCACATCGGGCTGGATTTCAGCCACTTCAGCCGTCACTTTCAGTGTAGGTTCGGTCACTTGGTATTCTTGCTTGAAGTGCTTTTCCATGTCCTTGACATAGTGGAGGAAGTCGCCGACGCTCTCGTTGGGGACGTAGACCACAGCCGTGGCTTCGCGTGCGATGGCGTTGCGCAGGTTGCCGCCTTGGAAGTCGTAGAGGGCGATGTCGAACCAAGTGGTGGCTTGCCACAGGATGCGGGTCAGCAACTTGTTGGCGTTGGCCAAGTTCTTGTTGATGTCGTCGCCGCTGTGGCCACCTTTCAGGCCGCTGACGGTGATGCGGTAGGCGGTGTTCTCTTCCGGAGCAGGCTCCAGTTCGTACCACACCTTGATAATCGTGTCCATGCCGCCGGCGCAGCCGATGAAGATCTCGCCTTCGTCCTCGCTGTCGAGGTTGAGCAGGATGCGACCTGTGAAGTCCTTCGGGTCGAGCTTCATGGCTCCCGTCAGGCCGGTCTCTTCGTCGACGGTGAAGATGCACTCAAGCGGGCCGTGTTCCACGGTCGGGTCGGCGATGACGGCCAAGGCCGCAGCCACGCCGATGCCATCGTCGGTACCGAGGGTGGTGCCGTTGGCATGGAGCCACTCACCCTTGATGACGGCCTCGATGGGGTCGTTCTCAAAGTCGTGTACCTTGTCGCTGTTTTTCTCGCACACCATGTCCATGTGGGCTTGCAGAATGACCGTCTGACGATCTTCCATGCCCTTGGTGGCCGGCACACTCATGATGATGTTGCCGCACTCTTCCTTGATGTAGCTGATTTTGTGGTCTTTGGCCCATTGTTCGAGGTAGGCCACCATTTTTTCCTCTTTCTTCGACGGGCGCGGCACTCCGAGGATGCCTTGGAATTCCTTCCAAACGCCTGCCGGCTTGAGTTTTAGAATTTCGTTGTTCATTTGTTTAAGTGTTTATTGTTGAAATGTTTGATTGTTTTTCTTTTTGTCACAAAACCTTCAAAACCTTTTTCAATTGTAGGAAGCACGCCAACCGGCTGCTTCCTGGCGGCGACACGGTTGTGTAGCCGCCCACGCTTTTCTTAAGTTTTGCATTGTTTTGTATGTTTTGTGAATTAACTATTTTTAATCAGTTTTATTGTCTCTAAAGGATTCTCCGACTTGAACACCGCATTGCCTGCGACGAGCACGTTGGCACCCGCCTCAAACAACGCTTTGGCGTTCTTCGTGTTGACGCCGCCGTCCACTTCGATGAGGGCCGTGGCTTTTTGTTCTTCGATCATTAAACGCAGTTTCTTTATCTTTTCGTATGTGCGCTCGATGAATTGTTGTCCGCCAAAGCCCGGGTTGACCGACATGAGGAGCACCACGTCCAAGTCGCCGAGGATGTCCTCAAGCACGCTGACAGGCGTATGTGGGTTGAGCACCACGCCCGCCTTCAGTCCGAGGGCCTTGATTTGCTGCACGGCGCGATGGATATGGGTACAAGCCTCGAAGTGGAAGGTGATGATGTCGGCGCCTGCCTTGGCGAAGGCCTCGAAGTATTTCTCGGGTTCCACAATCATCAGGTGGACGTCCAAGGGCTTTTGTGCTTTCTTCTTAATGGCCTGAATGACAGGGATTCCAAAAGAGATATTAGGCACAAAGCGGCCGTCCATCACGTCGCAATGGAACCAGTCGGCCTCGCTTTGGTTGACCATATCAATGTCAGCTTCCAGATGCAGGAAGTCGGCGGAGAGTAGGGAAGGGGCTATTAATCGTTGCATAAAGTTCGTGTTTTGTGATTGCAAAGATAGAATAAGTTTGGCAAATAATGAACTAAAAAGTTTAGGTATGTTTAGTTGAAACAGGAACTGCAACCTTGCAAAAAAGCAAAACTGCTATGAAAACATGGTAATTTTGCATAAATTTGCAGCGAAAAAACTACAGAGGTGACCGATGGCACAATGGCAAAGAAAACAAATACAGCGCGATAACGGCATGATGGCTGAGGCTCAAGCCCCAGTCATCATCTCCGCGAGTCGAAGCACGGACATCCCCGCTTTCTATGCCGACTGGTTCTTCCATCGGCTGAAAGTGGGCTATTCCGCTTGGACCAATCCCTTCAATGGCGTGAAGAGTTTCGTTTCATACGAAAAATGCCGCTTCATCGTGTTTTGGTCAAAGAATCCAAAACCGTTACTTGGGCATTTGGACGAACTGAAGGAAAGAAACATCGGCTGCTACATCCAATACACGCTGAACGATTACGAAAAAGAAGGCTTGGAGAAAGGTGTTCCGCCGCTGGAGGAGAGGATTGACACCTTCAAAAGGTTAGTGGACCAATTGGGCCAAGGCCGTGTGATTTGGCGTTTCGATCCACTCATCTTGATGGATAGGATAAGTTTGGACGATTTGCTGCAAAAGGTTGAAAACATTGGTGACCAACTGTCAGGCTACACGGAAAAACTTGTTTTCAGCTATGCCGACATCGCCTTATATAAAAAGGTGAAAGCCAACCTTGAGAAAAGCCATGTGAACTATGCGGAATGGACGGCAGCCCAGATGGAGGAATTTGCCCAAAGGCTTTCGGAACTCAACCAAAAATGGCACTATCAGTTGGCCACCTGTGGCGAGAAGATTGACATCGATCGGTATGGCATCCAGCACAACAAATGCGTGGACGACGACCTGATGATTCGCTTCGCCCATCACGACGAGGCTTTGATGGACTTCCTTGGTGTAGAGATTACCGAAGGCGACCTCTTCAATCCCAAACCGACCATCATCAAGCATCGCGACAACCGCGACAAAGGCCAACGGCAGTTTTGCGGCTGCATCGTGAGCAAGGACATCGGCGAGTACAACACTTGCCCGCATTTGTGCGAGTATTGCTATGCTAATGCGAGCAAGGAAAAAGCGCAAGAGAACTATAACAAACACGAAATGAATCCTTTGGGAGAAACGATAACGGGAAAATGATACAAAATATGACAGAATCACAAAACATAGAATACAAGACCGTTTGGAAACATTCCTCCGTACCTCACAATCCCGACATCTCCAATGCTTTTTTCCGTATAGGCTACATTGAAGCATGGGGGCGCGGCATCCGCAAGATGAACGAGCAGTGCGCCGTGGCAGGATTGCCCCAGCCTCTTTATTATTATGATAGTTCTGGTTTTTGGGTGGTGTTTCGCAAAGACTTGTTTAACGAAGAAGAATTGCAAGCCAAAGGATTGAACCCGAGACAGATAAAGGCTATAATGTATGTGAAGGAGAAAGGCAAAATCACCAATAGCGAGTACCAAAAAATCAATACAGTCGCTCGACAAACTGCGACAAAAGATTTGAACGAATTGACTAAAGTATTCAAATTACTGATTAACAAGGGATTTGGTGCTGGTAGTTATTTCGAATTAGTCAATTAATAGTCATTCAATAGTCAATTTAGTCAATTAATGGTCAATTGTATCACTATACCAACAATCAAAATCGGCTCAATCGGCTCAAAAACGGCTCAAAGATGGCTCAAATGGCGCGTGGAAAGATTAGTAAATGGTCAATTTAGTCGATTAATACAAGTCAACACCTGCCCGCATTTGTGCGAGTATTGCTATGCGAATGCGAGCAAGGAAAAAGCGCAAGAGAACTATAATAAACACGAAACGAATCCTTTGGGAGAAACGATAACGGGAAAATAATCTATATTTGCACATCAAAAACAAGGCACATGAACCAACCTGCGACATACAACAAGGCAGTAATTCCAAATTCATCGGTCATAACCGACGAATTGAGCATTAATTCGCCAATTGCAATTGTCGATTTTCAGAATAATGATAATCAAGCAGTTATTAATTCGGCAATCATGATTGCCGAATTGAAGGACTGCAAACTCATGGGTGTGGCCACTTACAAAACCACTGCCTAGATGCCAGAGGAACTCAAGAAAAGCCTTGCCTGATATTGAAGAGTTTAAGAAACTACTGTTAAAAGCACTTCACAAGAAGTCATTGGTACTGTTCTAAGGCTTTTTTCAGACTCATTTTGTGTTCTTCGACCAGCGACTGCGGGGAGAGGATGGTAATGTAGGGGGCGTAAGAGAGCAGGGTTCGGGTTAACTCGAAGTTGATTTTGACGTTGAGGGTGATATCCAGGGTGTTGTCATCAAGCCAATTATGATGCTGTGAACCGTGTAGAGGCTTGGTGTATAGATAATGCGCCGTCTTGCCATGAACAAGGAAATGAATCTTTTCCACGGGAGCGTTGTCAAGGTTGGTCACGCCGATAATGTCTTCAAAATACTCGTTCCAGTCCTCGTCCAGTTTGATATAGGTATAGTCTTTTGTGGTGGCCAAGCTCTCGATTCGGTCCAGGGCAAGGTTCCAAATCTGGTCTTGATGGTTCTGCTCCACGCCAAAGATGTACCATCGGTTATTGTATTGTTTGAGGTATTGGGGATGGAACACCAAATCCATAGACTCTTCGTCGAAAGGCTTGTAGCCGATTTTCAGCACATTATTATATTGTATCGCGTTGAATAACGGCGTTAAGTAGGAGAGGCCACCGACATATTCGTTATGGTCTAGGCCGAAGCAGGGCTTTGCTTCTGTGTTCAAGGCGGTCAGTCCCAGCTTGGCAAGGCTGTCCTGCAAACCCTCGAACTGAGGTAGGCCTTCGAAGCTGTTCAACACGTCAACGGCACCTTGAATCTGCTTCAGTTGTGCTTCAGACAACGGGACTTTGTCAATAGAAAAGTCAGGATCTGTATAGTGGTAATAGCGGCGATTACCATCTTTAATAGGTTCGATAGGAGCATTCCAGCCATCGTTGCTTTTCATGAAATCGATGTCGTAATAGATGGTGCGACGGCTGATGCTCATGTTGAGTTCTTTCTCACAGGCATCAATGAGGTCCTGGATTTGGTAAAGTTTTGGGCTTCGGAAGCATTTGTCCAAGATGCGACAGCGAATAAATGAAAATTTTGTTGTAGGCATAATTGGCTGGAATTTAGTTGTTTATGATATTGCTTTCGATGTTTTTATGATGCAAAGATAGCACTTTTTTTCTTTGTGCAAAAACATTGCATACACATGGTTTTTCTTTGCAGCCGAAAACAAAAAAGGTTATGAACAAAAACAACATGAACATGAAAAGACAACAGCGTTTTATCAAGGTGGTGAGCCGCAGGATGGCCAAGGCAGGTTTTGAGTGCAAGATGGTGGACAACCATTTCATCGTCATCATGGACGGCAAGCCATTTGAGGTGGAGATGTGGGACACCCCGGGTTGGGGAAGGCGTAGGGTGCATTTCAACCTGAGCTTTGCTTTCGACGAGATGGACAAGGTGATGCTGGAAGGGTTGGTGTGGCTGACCTCGGAATGCAACAACCACAGCGACTACACTGTCACACGCTACATGCGCGACCATTTCACCTGCTGTGTGGAGACGACGGTGCGCAGTTCTAAGGAGTTTGTGCGTGAGTTTGCTTTCGCCTCCAAACAGATCGGGTTCACCTATCAGAACTTGGCTGCGAACTATGGCAAGATCAAGGAACAGTTTAGGGAGCAGCCGGTGCGCCCCATCGGTTTCTTGGCCGACCGTTACATGGCCGAGGAAGAAAAAAATGAAGTGTGCAAATTGGTTGCACAGACCTATACTACTTTTGCAGACGAAAACAAAAAGTAGGGTTGCAAGGCTATAAACTGATTGGTGGAAATGAAATAGTTGTATTTTTGCAGAACATAAAAAGATAAAAAAATGAATACTAAGTTTACAGTCAAGAATTTCAGGTCTTTTGATGAGGAAGGCGCCACTTTTGATATTGCTCCTATTACGCTTCTCACTGGATGTAACAGTTCGGGTAAGAGTTCATTGGTCAAATCAATGGTGCTATTGTCGAAGTTTATCCAGCAAATGAAGGATAACTATCAAAAGAATGAGGAATGTTGGCCGCAAAACTATCCTCTCAGTGTAACCGATGTAAAATTGCAATTGGGCAACTATAAGTCAATTTTGAACAGAGATGCTGAAAATGATGGAAAAGTTACTTTGGCATATTCTATCAAACCTCTTCAATCTGATATGGAATTCATTGTCTCTTATGTCTTTGCAGCGAGTGATGCCGACAATTTCAATGAGGGTTGGCTAAAGGAAATAAAAATTGAAACGAATTCTGTCGAATTAATTCTTCATGTCATAATAGATGAAAACAAAGAAGTTGCAGTGAAAGAATACAATTTGTTTCCCTTGAAAAATGGATTCATCAATTTTTCTCTCTATGAAGTCATTGTCGGTTTGAACAACTATTATGTGAATTATGATATGATTGGAGAAGAGAGTGGAATAAAAGAAGATCAGGTCGACGGGTTGAAGAAAGAAATTAAAGAATTACGTGATTTGTTGAAAACGAGGCTGACAAAGGATGAAAGAGAAAACTATAAATTGTGGGAATTGAGGAAGCATTATCCAAATCGCCAAAAGTATAAATTAAGTGGTAATGATCAGGGACTTATAAGACTTGTAGATGGTTTTAATTCGCTATTTCCTTTGCCGGTTTTTATAAAACTTCAAGGTGTATCTAAAGAAAAAACTAGAGAAACCATTTGGAAATACTACAAGGTTAATGATGATGAAGTAAAAGAAAACATCAATATCATTTTGGATGATTTTGAAAATTCTGAATATAATACTCTTCTTGATTATTTTGTTGCAAAAGAAAATGCAGAAGGATTGATAGGAAGGGACAGCCATTATGAGTTTTTTTTCCATCCAAAAAATGTTTTCGAATCAATAATTACATCTATTGAAGGGCTTAAGGTTTTTCCATGGTTTAATGTAGATAGAGATATCGTGTATGCTGAACCATTGCGCGAAATTTCCTTTGATGGAGAAGAAACCGAAGAGGAGACCATTGATAAAGTTGCGGAAACAAAAAAACTGCGTGAAGAACGAAAAAGACAATATGAGGAAAATTTGAGGGTTAATCGAGAAAAGCTACCTTTTTCGTTTGTTTATGACAATTTACTCCGATATTCTGTTCGTATAAATAAATCATTTGCAAAATATTTCCCTACTGCTGGATTTGCCACTGACTTTAAAGGATACGAACACCCCGTGCTTAAATTCTTTAAAAACTATTTTTTTGATTTGCTGGTTGCAATTATGTTGCCAGAAGAAAACATCGGCAATTTCAAATATGTTTCTTCTTCGAGGGTTGCCATACAGAGATTGTACACCTTCGATACTCATGATGATTTTAGCAAATTACTGAATGTGTATTATAAGGCTAAACAGTCGTATGTGGGAGAATATATACCAGACACTTTTTTGAATACATGGATTCAAAAATTTGGGATAGGTCATCATATTAGTATTAAGAATACCGAGGAAGGATTAGGCATTGTGGTTCGTTTACATGATAGTGAGAAAGATGAGAAAGGACATTTGCTAGCGGATGAAGGTTATGGCATTTCTCAATTGATGTCTGTCTTGCTTGAGATTGAGACTAATATCTTGTCAGCAAAAACCTTGGACGGCTTTAAGACAGATGATGGCAAACTTATTTTTGATCAGTTTAGAAATTTTGATAATAAAACAAAGATTCCTGCTATATTGACCATTGCAATCGAGGAACCTGAAATCCATTTGCACCCAAAATACCAGTCGCTTTTGGCCGACATGTTTTTGGAGGCATATCGGGAGCATAACATACATTTCATTGTGGAGACTCATAGTGAGTATTTGATTCGGAAATTACAAGTACTTGTTGCAGGCAAAGACGATGCTAAAGATTTCACAATCAGCAATAAAGATATTTCTATCTATTATCTAAACTCACCTCACAAAGTATTAGATGGAGGAGAGTCGCAAGTAAAGAAAATAGAAATATGTAAGGATGGATATTTGGATGACACTTTTGGAGAGGGCTTCTTTGATGAAGCGATAGGTCTTGCACAAAAACTGCTTTAAGTCATGGGTGAGAAATATAGAAAGCATGTGTATTGCGAATCCAAGTTTTTGGAAATCTGCATTTCAAAAACAAAAAATTGGAAAGTCGGTGATAGTGATTTCAAGGAGCTTGAAATGTGGATTTGTTTGGAATCCATGCTTTGTAGTTCGGATATCATTTTGCATTTGGACGTTTCAGAATGCGATTTTATTACTTTGACACAACAACCGAATTCAGATTATAAAAGATTTTTACAAAGGCTTTCAGTTCAACAAATAAGTGGAAAGTCACATATAAAACTATCTGAAAAATTCATTACTCCTGATATCATAGATCCCAAATCTAACGATCAATTAACGGCTTGTTATCTAACATGTTTGGATGCCAAAGCAACAAAAATAATTACAGATGAATTAGGGGTACTGATTCTCAACCCATACAATATTAAGGAATGTGATTTTATGCTTTTTGATAACGGTGCTGCTATTTTAAAGAATAAGAATCTATGTTGGAGTGCTATTTTAAAGCGGTTCCCAAGCAATTGCCTCGCTATGATTGATAACTATATTTTTAATGACATGACCGTTGGCAAAGAAAACCTCAAAGATCTTTTTGATGCCCTTTTGCCTGAAGAAATAAGTTTGGAGATTCCGTTCCAAATAGCCATATTTACGACGCTCAAAAAAAACAACAATAGGGATGATATAAACAGTAAAGACTGCTTTAAAGAGATAGCAAACCTAATTGGCGAAATACGACCGAACTTATATTTTACACTAGCTATTTTTAAGACCAACAGTTTTCATGATAGAGTCATTGTTACCAACAATGTTTATATCAGTTGTGCTGGAGGTTTTGACTTGAAAAAATCAGGTAGGGCAGAGAAAACTACAACAGTGAGCGTAATCATACCATATCTTAATAAGACAACTAAATGGGTTTCTGCTGCTTATTCAAATATTGTGAACGAAATTTCGGGAGTGGCGCAAAAAGCAACTGAATTCAAAGATGATTGTTTGTCTGGCTTTTATGTTGATAATAATAAGAATAACAGGCTCTTTGTATTGGAATAATAGTTTCAAGTAACACGTTATGGCTATATTCATCCCTTCAATAGAACAAATAAACAGATTCAAAGTCCAACCTACAGATGGCGAAAGGGCTTTGTTGACCTTCTTGGGAAATACACTTGATGATTCATACGAAGTGTATTTCAATCCTTATTTGAATGGCGATAGACCTGATGTTATAATTATGCGGGAAGGGAATGGGGTGATGATTATTGAAGTAAAAGATTGGAATTTGACAAATTTTTCTTTGGATGAGAAGAGGAAATGGGTTTATACGCCAAACAATTCGGTTGTCAAGTCACCAATAGACCAAGTGCTTAAGTATAAAAGCAACTTGTTTGATCTGCATGTGGACAATTTGCTTGAAAAGAAAATCAATGATTTCCGCCATTTCAACATCGTTGCGTGTGCTATCTATTTTCACTGTGCATCACAGCAAACCGTGGACAATCTTTTAATAACTCCATACAGAGACGACAAAAAATATCAAACATTTCTTAAATACAATATAGACCTGATTGGTGTTGATGGACTTAATGCTCAACATTTCAACGATATACTATCAAATCGATACCTGAGTCCAAGGCAACATTCATTTTTGTTTACAAACGAAATTTATGCAAATTTCAAAAGGCTGCTCGCGCCTTCGGTTCATTTGAAATCTCAGGGCAATCCCTATTCGTATTCACCAAAACAGAGAGAAATCATTTATGGGAAGTGGGAAAATGGTGAGTTAAAGGTACAACTTGAACAACGAGTAAAGGGAGTTTTTGGCTCTGGAAAAACTACGGTTTTGGCTGCACGTGCAGTTCAAGCATATAAACGGGTTTTAAGTAGAAATCCAAATCCTAGGATTCTGATTTTGACATACAATATTACCTTGAAAAATTTTATCCATGATAAAATGAATAGGGTTGACGAGGAGTTCCCTTTGCAAAACTTTACTATCATAAATTATCATTCTTTCATCAATGCTGAACTCAATAATCTTAACATTGAGTTATACGTCCCCGAAGATATTCCATCGTTCGAAATAGGGGAGTATTTGGAACGGAATTATTATTCAAATATCGAATTGTTTGAGGGTCATAAGGATGAAATCGTCAAATATGATGCTGTATTGATTGATGAAATCCAGGATTATCACAGGTCTTGGATGGATATAATCAAACGTTTTTTTCGTGACCCCGAAGGGGATTATGTACTTTTTGGCGATGTCAAGCAAAATAAATATGGACAACCGATAGCTCAAAAAGACGTTGTCACTAATGTCAAAGGTGTTAACGAGTTGAAGTACTGCTATAGGTCTGAATTGAAAGTGAGGGATTTGGCTCGAGCATTTCAACGAGATGTTTTTGGAGACAAATATGATATGGATCAATTTGAAGAAAATGAGAGAAAAGATGAGTTGGATTTGACTATAGATAAAGACGGATTTGTGAATTATATGTTTTTGCAAGAAACGAATCCAGTTGTCACATTGTATAACATTATCCGAGGCAACATTTTGAATAAAGCTGCTAATATTTCACCAAATGACATAACAATACTTGGTTACACAACTAAACTGTTGCGAACGTTTGATGCTTTTTACCGATATAGTAGTAGGGAAAAAACAAATTCAATGCTGGAAACTATTGAGTCCATGTACATGACCCATCTCAATTATATTGGGAAGAACGCATCTGATAATAAAAATGTCGAGTGGTTCAATGCTATTGCTGAGCAAATAAAGAATGCTATTTTCCCAAACAGGAAAAATCTCTTTGACAATGATTGGGTAAAGATAAGGCAGCGTATTGCCGTGTTGTTTACTGTGTATGATTTGTACAAAAGCTTCAATGTCAAATTGCGAGAACGGCTGGTTGAAAAGTGCAGGGATAATGGTTTTTCTCTTGACGACTATTTTAATTTCGAAAAAAACTATGAAGAGCAACTTGTTGATTTCAGAAAGGAAGTCTTTGAGGATGATTACAAAACCATCAGAGACAATAAAAAACTTCATTTTTGGATGAATAGTGGTACAATCAAGATTTCTACAATCAATTCTTTCAAAGGATGGGAAAGTGAAGTAGTGTTTCTCATACTTGAGCCGAAATATGACACAACAACTTCGTTCAATCTGTCGTTTGATGAGTTGTTATATACAGGATTCACCCGAACTCAAAAGAACCTCGTGATAATAAACTTCGGAAACGAAGAATATGATGCAAAGATTAGGCCTCTGATAGAAAAGTTGAAGTAATTTTGTTACCATAAAAAAGATCTTATATGATAGACTATAACAATATCAATGAGCATGAATTCACCATGATGGTCAATTCAGGTGGGTATGTGAAGTTCACAAAAGCGTTTTTTGACAGCCAACTTGGTTTAAACACTGCATTTACTGAAGAGGAATTCCATCAGGCAATTGAGTTTCTAAAAGCAAAGGCCAAAAAGATTGTTGAAGGATTATTTATCGCCGATGAAGAAAAAGAGAAAAAGAAGCAATACATTGACGCTTTGTATTCTTATATTGAAGATTTTTTGAAAGAACAATATTTTGTGAGGATTCGATCGTGATGACAGTCCCAACCACACCATTCCGATAAAAGCTGTGCTTGAAGGCAAATCGTTGCGTTCGCGCCGATACCGTAACCGCCGACTGGGTGAATTCCTGAAAGAGTTGGATCTCACCGAGGGTCGCGCAACAGGTATCCCCACTATTCAGGACGAACTAAAGAGCAACGGTTCGCCCAAGGCGACTATCGAGACAGACGAAGAGCGTACCTACTTCTTGATAGATATTCCTTGCCATCCGGAATTTATCAAGGAGAAGGCCGTTTTGAATAAGGTTTTCATAAAAGACTTCATAAAAGAAAATAGATTGCAAATATCTGAACGTCAGGAGATTATTTTAGAAATGATAGCTATGGATCCGACTTTATCTGCCAAAGCGATTTCGGAAAAGACTGATGTGACAGCCGGAACAATCGAGAACGATATTGCCAAATTAAAGAGACTTGGCATTTTGAAACGTGAAGGTGGCCGAAAAGACGGTACTTGGGTGATTGTAACAGAAAAATAGTGTGAGGTTCTATTGGCCGATTGTTATTCGAAAATCGGATAATAATGAGTTTTTATCTAAAAAAGTGTCTGTGCAATTCCCTTGCACACTTCCTTCCTATTTTTGCACCGTCAAAACGAAAAAACAAGAGATTATGAACAAAAACAAAAGAAACACTATGAAAAGAATCGCCAAAAATCTCAAGACCGTTAACTATCGCAGAAACCCCAAGACGAAAACCTATCATGTCATCACCTCGTTTGAGACCTCGGTCGCTGAGTTGGGGCTTATCTATGCCACTTTCACTTGCAATGGCAAGGCGATGAATTTCCTCTTGGATACAGGAAGTACCATCTCATACGTGGATGCCGCTGCCGTCAGTGAAATGGACCTTGAACTGCACGAATACAACGATTCGGTCATTGGGTTGGGCGGCAGTCAGGATATGGATTATTATTGCTCCTTGAAATTGGAGACCCCAGAAACGGTCACAGTGATTGACCTTCCCATTAACGATTTCAGTGGGCCGTTCGGCTTCATTGAAAGAGAGAGTGGAGTGAAGATACACGGGCTGTTGGGCAACAACTTCCTTCTGGCCAGCAAATACGTGATTGACTATGAAAAGATGAAGGTGCTCAAGCCGAAATCAAAAGCTGTAAGATAAACTAAAACACAACTAAATATGAAAACCTTCCTCATCATCTTGGCCATCTACTGGGTTGCCGTCATCGTGTCAACTTATAACTGTAAAAGAATACAAGAAACAATAATCGAACACTAATAAAATGAATACCGATATCAATAATGAAAAGCTGTCCTTCAAGAGCATGTATGACCTTGTTGAAGAATTTGATGCCCATAACAAACCTGGCATTACCACGGGCTTGAAAGAGTTTGACGATTTGGTAGGAGGCGAGTTCATCAAGGGAAAGGTCTATGCGCTGTCGTCGACACCGGATATGTGCGCGGTCGATTTTGCGTATTTGGTGCTGAACGCTGTCGCCAATAAGCAAGATCCTAATGTAGGCTACATCGCATTGCAGAAAAGCTGCGAAGATGTGGGGGTCAACTTGATTCGACAGCGGTCTCCTTTTGAGACCGTGGGCAATGTCGACGACCTGTCTGAAAACGACTCGTATTTTATGCAGGCGGTCAAGGCTCTCGATTCGGAAGGCTTCAAGCCAATTGCCCAACCGGATACCTCGGTGGGACTGATGTTGCTGTTGAAAAAACTGAAAAAGGCACCGCTGATGGTGATGGACAGGAGCTTTTGTCCGGAAGCGTCTCTTTCTGAGATGTTGGTCAAACTGCACGATGAGGCTCATGTGGATATGGTTTTCATTGACCGCATCGACGATAATGATGCGTTCATCAAGGAGGGCCGCCGGCTGAGAGAGACGGCCAGGGCACTGGGTATCGTGCTGGTTCTTATCAGTAAGATGGTCGGTGATGTCGAATCGTTTTGGATCAATCATTCCACCTCGAAAAGCGTGATGGACAGCGTACTGATGCTGTCGGACATGGTTATCACTGTCAGCTACCCCGAATCGCTAGGCGTCAAGTATGATGGTAGCGGTGAAAGCACCAACGCCGCTGTGAATTTAAGTGTGGTGAAGGACAACATCCATACGGAGGAACGCCTTGGTGAAACGAATATCAGGCTTCTTATTGATGAACAATTTCCTGATTTACAATTTTCTAATCTTAGATTTACGAGTTATCCATGAAAAAAAACTTTACTTCTTGGATGGGCACTGCCTCTGCTTTTCTCCTGCTGCACTAAAGCCAATTAAAAAGTTATCAACACCTCTTGCAAAGACAGTTGGCAGTAACTTTGCAAGGTCGCAAAACAAACGAGCATGTCTTCATCCAAATCCATACCTATGAAACCACGGAAGAAATCCATGAAAGTCATTATCATTTGCCTGACTATCATAGTTGTGCCTATCATTATAAAAGCCATCTGGGTCGGCATCGCCACAAGGCACAATGGCGACTTTGAAAGCGAGAAGACAGACATTATGGCGCGGCGGGACTTTCTGATAGAGAAAGTGATGATCAGCCCGCAAAAGCTTATTGATAAAATGCCCGCCATCGTCGGGCCGCAGTTCCAAGGGGAATGGGCGTTGTATTCATGCTCGATGCTGTCGGCGGCGTTGGTGAATACCACCTTGATATACGATGAGGATAGGGAAGCGAACATTGCCCGTATCGATAGCCTCATCCAGATGGTCATGTCGCCAGAACTACGGGCTTACGACCGCGAGCGATGGGGCGAAGACCCGCTGGGAACCTTGGATGGCAAAGAGAGCCATGTCTCTTATCTCAGTCATTTGGCTTGGATGATTGGCGGTTACAAGCACATCGGCGGAGGCGACAAATACGATGAGCTGTATCATCGGCTATGCGAGACCATGAACCGCCGCATCCTTGAAAGCCCTAACATGAATCTGCCGACTTATCCGGGCGAGTGCGTGTATGTGTCGGATATGCTGGTTGCTATCGTTGCATTATCAATCTATTCTCAGCAGTTTGAGGGAAAGTATTACTCAACCGTTTACCAATGGCTTGCTGAGGCCAAACAGCATTGGCTTGACAAGGACACAGGAATGCTCGCATCGTTCTTGCCTGACGATAGGGAAGGGATGTATGAGGAAGCACCCATCAAAGGCTCTTACTCGGCGTTGAGTTGCTATTACTTGACCTTCATCGATGAAGAGTTTGCCCACGACCAATTTGAGAGGCTGAAGGTGAACTTCTTGCAGAAACGACCTATCACGGGCTTCAAGGAGTACCACGACAGAAGATGTTGGCTCGGGATGGACATCGATGCAGGTCCCATTGTGTGTAACCTTAGCCCAACGGGAACAGCCTTTGCCGTTGGCAGTGTGACCTATTTTGAGGATTGGGCACTAAGGAAAAAGCTTCTGAAGACAGGAGAACTTGCGGGAACTACCTGGCGCAGTGGAGGCAAAAGCCATTACCTGCTTGCAGATGTGGCCTTGGTAGGCGAGGCCATTATGCTGGCCATGCGGACGGCGACGGAGTGGGGACGATAATCACCCCTAACAATTGTATTTGCATCCTCTACTTTACAATTTTTACTGTATTTTGCATACCATACTTTGCAAATTTTGCCAATTTTTGCCAATTGCATTCGACAATTTCGTGTTTTTGCAGGCGAAAACATTCATTAAACCCGCAAAATCGACATGGATACCTTATTATTCAGATACCATAACCTGCTGAAAGAGACCGACACGGGCTTTTTGCGCTACTTGCACGGCATCATCCCGTGGGACATTTTTCCTCAATCAATTGCAAGTGAACCATAACATCCTGTCTTCGACAATTTCCGATTTCTTTGTTGATGGTACCTATAACTTTGAATTGGGTGGAAAGAACAAACAGCAAAAGCAAATTGAGCACGCGGACAACGCTTTTGTCGTGAAAGACGATGTTGAGCGAGGGATGTTCAATATACTTTCCCTTTGGCATTTTGGCTTGATGTATTAATTGGGACATCAAAAAAGCCCCCAATTTTGTTTTGAGGGGCTCCTTTGCTTTTTTAGGCTTTTGAATCAAACCCGTAATAAGGCCATGAAACTTGCGTAATATTACCTCTTATTCAATCTCCAGCGTCTTCTTGCAAATCTCAATCTCCTCAGGGTCGCCGGTATATTTGCCGAGGTCGTCGCTGAGTTTGACCACTTTCTTCCAATTTCTCTTTTCGGTGATCTTGGCGGCGGTGAGCTTCACGACGATGTTCATGGCTTTCACGTTGTCGACGTCGCAGGTCAGGTGGGTGCCGATGCCGAACGAGTCTTGCATTCGCCCGTCGACGGCTTGGTGGATGGCCAAGGCTTCGTCAACGTTGAGGCCGTTGCTGAAGATGATGGACTTCTGTGCCGGGTCGATGCCGAGTTCCTTGTATTTGGCGATGATTTCCTCCAAGGCTTCGTAGTTGTCGCCGCTGTCGACGCGCAAGCCGTCAAACAGCTTGGCGTGCAGCGTGGTGAAGTTCTGGAAGAAGGCTTTGCGGGTGTAGGTGTCGTAGAGGAACACACCGAGGCTGCCGGCATACACGTCCTGCCAATAGTCCATGGCTAAGTAGTTGGCCTCGTTGTAGCCGTAGAGCGAGCAGGTCTCGATGAACTGGTGACTCATCGTGCCGATGGGGGTGAGGTCGTATTTCATGGCCAACAGCACGTTGCTGGTGCCCACAAAGCAGGTCTTGGTGAACTGCTTTTGTGCTGCAATGAAGCTGCGGATGACCAGATCCTGATGCTCGAACGAGAAGCGGCGACGTGTTCCGAAGTCGCTGAACTTCACGCCGTTGCCGATGAGTCGGATGGCTTTGTCGTAGGACTTCTTGTATTCCTTTTCGGCATCGTAGGTCTCAAACTCGCCTTTCAGCTCGTGCATCAGCTCGCTGACGGTGGCTAAGATAGGCATCTCCCAAAACACGGTGCGCCAGAGTAATCCGGTCACCTGGATGTGGAGATGGCCTTCCTCGTCTTGGCTCACCTCGACCTCGGAGGGCTTCATGCGGAAACCTCTTAGGAAGGTGAAGAACCACAGCGGGAAATAGTAGCATTTGCGCTTCATGAAATGCACTTCCTCATCCGTGATTTTGAGGTCGCCATACAGGTCGAACTGCTCGCGTAGTTTCTCGGCGAATCCTTCGGGATAGACCGTGTTGTTGCGGTCGACGAAGGTGTATTGGCCGATGGCGCGGGGAAATTTCTGGAGGTAGGCGTAGCACACGCTGAAGGTGTAGAGGTCGTTGTCTAATAGGCTGTTGATGATTTGTCGCATGTTTTTGTTTGTTTTGGTCGGGCCCTTCGACAAGCTCAGGGACCCTGGCGGTCGTTGAGCTTGTCGAAACGCCGCTTTACATCTTACTAAGAATACTTCTGACTTTATCCGATATATATTTCACTGAATTTGTCGTGTTTTCAAGCACTTGCACCAGATCTTTGCGTTTGATGATCTCGGTGAGGCTGTAGTCTTGTTGGAACAATTTGCTGATATAGTTGCCATAGAGTTCGTCGTTGTCGTGCTCCAAGGTCTTGATTTCGTGGCACAAACGAACCATTTCCTTGCCTCTTTCCGTGTCGATGAATTCGAGGTCTCGGAAGATGGCAGTGAGGTTTTCGGCGGCAAACATGATGTTGTCGGCCATGGTGTTAAGGTCTTCGTCCACAGCGAGAAAGCGTCGCGTGAGCACGATGTTGGCCGAGTCGTCGATGCGGTCGAGGAAGGTGTCCATCATCTCGGCGAGTTCGTGTACTTCCTCGCGGTCGAAAGGGGTCAGGATGGTGCTGAACAGCTGGGTGTAGAAGTCGGTAAGCACCTGGTCGCCGCCTGTCTCGCAGTCCTTGATTTCCTTTTTCAGGCTTTCCAATCGGTCGAGGTCGGTTTCGATGAGCATCTGCCTCAGCAGCTTGGCGGCTTTCTCGATGTATTCCGCCTGCTTCTGGTAGAGTGGGTAGAATTTGGTCTCCTTGGGGACGAAAAACTGGAAGAAACTGTTGAGACTCATGGCACTTAGATGGGTAAGAGGTGGAACAACAGGTTAAGCACGCCGGCAATGACGAGCGGCACGGGGATGGTGAGGATCCACGACAGGACGATGCGTCGCGCCGTGACCCATTTCACCGACTTTACCCCATCGGTCAGGCCTACGCCGATGACACCGCCGGTGATGGTGTGCGTCGTGCTGACGGGGATGCCCATGAAAGAGGTGGCTATCAAGGTGGTGGCACCGGCTAACTCGGCTGAGAAGCCACGTATGGGCGTGATTTTGGCCAAGCCGCCGCCCATGGTCTTGATGACGTTCTTTCCGCCAATCAAGATGCCCAACGACATGATGATGTAGCAAACGACGGCAAGGATGTCGGGGATGTGGAAGGCTTGGCTGCTATCGTAGAAATTGGAGATGAACTCCTTCATGGCTGGCGTCACGCCTTGCGTTGTGAACACGCTGGCCATCAGCACGGCGATGATGCCCATCGTCTTGGGCGCGTCGTTGGAGCCGTGGCCGATGCAGAAGGCCGCCGTCGAGAAGTGTTGCAACACCTTGAAGATCTTATCGACACGTTTTCGCGGAGTGTTCTTGAAGACCCTTAGGAAAAGACACTCGAGGAAGAACCCCAAGAACAATCCGATTAACGGTGACAACACAATGAATGCCAATGTGATAATGATGGGTTCCATGTGCAAGACACTACCTCCGTTGACGAACCATGCCGCCCCGATGATGCCGCCGATGAGGGCGTGCGACGTGGAGATGGGCATGCCGCTTTTGGTGCAGATGGCCACCCAGATGGCCGCACCCACAAGGGCAGAGAGGATGAGGTAGGGGTCGATGACGTTTTGGTCGGCAAAGTTGGCCATGGTGTTGCCCACGGCAAACTGCTGGTTGAAGACCAAGCGGATGATGATGAACGCGGTGAACTCCCAGAACGAGGCCCACAGGATGGCTTGCATTGGGGTCATCACCTTTGTGGCGATGATGGTCGAGATGGAGTTGGCCGCGTCGTTCATGCCGTTGAGGAAGGTGAAGACGAAAGCCAGCACGATGGAGAGAATGACGGCTATGGTAAGGAGGTTCATCACGATTCTTTTATGATAAGACTTTTAACGGTGGTGGTCACGTCCTTGGCACGGTCGGTGGTGTCTTCCACCACTTGGGCTATCTCCTTGTATTTCAACAATTCAATCTCGTCCTGTTCGTTGGTGAAGAGGTAGGAGATGTAGTCGCCATAGATGTCGTCGACGGCGTGTTCGATTAAGGTTACCTTTTGGCACAACTCGCTGATTTGCTGATGATTGTTTCCAAGGTTGTCGAGCAAGTTGAAGATTTCGAGGATGAGGTTGGCGTCCTCGTGGATGTTGTCGATGATTTCCTTGATTTGCTTGTCGATTTTCTTGGGGTTGTACATCAGGATGGTCTTGGCTGAGTGGTTGATGAAGTCGAGGAACTTGTCGAGGTCCATGGCAAGTGCGTTCATGTCTTCGCGGTCGAAGGGCGTGACGAAGGCCTCGTTGAGTTCGACATAGAACTCGCGCAGCAGCTCGTCGCCAGTCGATTCCTGTTTCTTGATCATGCGGGTGAGCAGTTTGCGTTCCTCGGGGTCGTCGCTTTTGACGAGTTCCTTGAGGTATTTTGCGGCAATCTGCGCAGTTTCAGCCTGTTTGGCATATGTGGGGAAGAAGTGCTTCTCGCGGTTTCCGCCCCTTGTGAAAAGGTTGTTGAGTGCCATTTTCTGATGGTTTGGATTTAATTTCGTTGAAATCTCCTATTAGGGTGCAAAGATAGTTTTTTTCTTTTCCCGTTTTACAAAGAGAGGGCGAAATATCTCACAAAACAAAAATAGGAGCTACAATTTCTTGTAGCTCCTTGATTTTCACCGTCGGGGCAAAAGGATTCGAACCTTCGACCCCCTGCTCCCAAAGCAGGATTGAGAGTATTTTTGTAGTTTTCAAAGAGTTATGATTATATTTAATTATTTATTTATCAATTACTTGCATATATCATTATTTATATGTATCTTTGCAGTGTTTTAAAAGTCTGAGTGCAAATTGAGTGCAAATTTTTGATGCAATTAGTTTACATTCGGGCTATAACACAGCGCAAAAATAGATAATTAAAACGAAATCGCAAAATGAATCTTAATCCCGCAATCAGTGAACCTCTGTTCGTCAGTACTTCGGAACATGTCACAGTGAACACACTCTTTGATACGAGAAGGGTCAAGAAAGATGGCACTTATCCAATTTACATCCGCGTTTGTTGCCGTCACGATAAATTGTATCTGCCTACTGGCGTATCTCTCACAGATGACGACTACGCCAAAGCCCTTGTGGTCAAGACAGGCTCGACTAATATTTGTAAAGCCAAGGCTCAAGTTTCTCAAGTCTTCAAAAAAGTTGTTTCCGCCGTCAATGCCTTGACAGCAGAAAACAACTTTTCATTAGAGGCCCTTAAAAGCACTCTTGCAGGTCCCCAAAAGACCCAGGCAAACAAATCGACATTGTTAGAGTATTGGATCGAGTTTGGCGAAAGCAAAAACACCCATAAGACCAGGGAACAATACACCAATGCTTTGAAGTGCTTTTATCGCTATCTTGGTTGTTCTATTACCAGTACCGTAGACGAGGCCGACCCCAAACAGAAAACTCTTGTTGTCAAAGGCAAAAAGGCAAAAGTGCTGCCAATGTTCGTCACCGAACTTGTCATTGAGGATTGGCAACATTATATGGAAACCCAAGGCTTATCCGATTCCACCAAGAGCATGTATCTCCGCGCTCTTCGTGCCGTCATGTACAGCCTTGGAAATGCCAATATGATTAGCAAGACACCCAAATTCAGCATCAAGTCTGGAACTCGTCGCAAAGAAGACTTTATCCCCGTGTCTGACATCATCAAGATTCGAGACTATGAAGGCCATGGTAAAAAAGCCGCAGACTGGTGGATTATCCTCTATCTCTGCAATGGCAGTAACCTGAAAGACTTGGCAAAACTTGAATGGGATGATGATTATTTCTTCAAAAACGAATTATCCTATGTTCGTGGAAAAATTGCCGATAAAGTGAAAGTTACCGTTCATATCCCCGTCACTGAACCGCTGCAGTTACTTCTTTCAAAATACGGTACGGAGCCGGAAAAGGGCAAACGTGTTTTCCCGCAAATCCTTCTCAATGCCCAGACCGAGGCCGAGATGGAAAGCCGCACCCACGACTTCAACCGCCAAATCCGTAAGGGAATGCAGGGCGTATGCGCCAAGTTGGGCATCCGACCAGTCACCGCTTCCACCGCGCGTAATTCCTATATTACGACGCTCACATGGCACGGCATTTCCGATGCCTTCATCGATTCAATGGTTGGCCATGTCGATTCCAAGAACGTCCTCCGAGGCTACCAGGGCACAATCAGCCCAAAGAAACGATTGAAAGTGAATGACCTCCTCTTCATCGATCCAGAGATTGAAGAAGAGGATGAATGAACGAAAGCCCGGCAATCTGCTGGGCTTTTTCTTTGTTTGCTCCTTGATTTACCCTAATCTTTAATAGCTATGCCCCCAACACCATCATTTAAGATCTATGCCGACATAGACGGCTATCTTGATGACCCTGTCTTGGGTCCCGTCAATGAAATGCTCTATGAAACCATCCTTGATGTCAGTGAGCCTAACATTGCAAGCAATAGGCACTATCCCATCGAGCAGTCACCACTGGAGATTTTCAAGGAAACCTATTCACTAATGAACGAGTTCGTGAAAGAACGGCATCCGGAAGAGAAGTTCATCCGAAACCACTTCGCCAAGATACGCGGGCACCTTCTCGACACCTACGCTGCCGAGATAGTCCTCTCCGCAACCTTCGTCATCCTTTCACTTATGAAAGCCAAGAAAAGCAGCCGCCTAATCCTGGCCATCAAGCGCACTATCGACACCAGTTCCGGCTATTTCCTCGCCTTCGCCCAGTTGTCATCAAACCTACTGAAGAACGGCATTTCTTTCGACTTCGATTCCACGCCGCCGCCCTTCGATTGGCACTCAAAATATTTAGACCTTCAGGAACGATATATGGCACTCTCCGCGCTCTACCAGTCAACGATTGAATCTCCTCCCATCACCGACGGCAACAATCAAACATTGCTGCCTTTCGACGACCCCTCAGCCGCATTTGATGTCGCCCACCTCGGCATAGTGCAGGTCAAAGACCTGCTCAACGCCGCGATGGAGGCCAATTCCTCAGACCTCTTCCAAGTGTTGCGCGTCCACCTCGCTTCCACCAACGGCGACCTGTTGGAACTGGTGAAAGTCAGCCAAGAATCATTTCAAAAGCGAACCGATTCACTTTTCTATTCCAACCTGACACCTTCCAAGTCCTTTTCCAAAATCGACTGCATTCGCGTTTTCCGCGCCCTCTACGATGCCGGAAAGATTGCCACCCGCGACGGCTCTTCGCTGACGCTCAAAGCCTATTTCCAAACCATCGGCGACCTGCTGGACATCGACCTCTCCGACGCTTCCACGCTGTTCAGCGCGTCGCTCGCCGACAGCAACTCGGCATCCAAACACACCGCCATTTTCGACCAATTGGCCAAGGCCATACAAGACCAGTTCGACAGCAGGTAAAAACCATAGGCTATATATAGGCTATGCCTCCATCCGTTTTTTTAGCCGTTATTTCGCAACCGCATTTCCCTTTCGGGAGTGCGGTTTTTCTTTGGTGCCTGGCACCACTGAAAGCGCAATTGATAACCCTAAAATAATCACGTCATGTACCGATCCAACGACCTCGTAACTTTCGACAGCCTACCCGATGCAGTCTCCCAGCTGATGAAAGAGGTAGGTGAGATGAAAACCATGCTGCAAGGCATCGCCGCCCGCGATGTGCAGCCCTCTAAGCATTGGATGAGTGTCGACGACCTCATCATGTACCTTCCCGGAAAACCCGCCCGTCAGACCATCTATTCTTGGGTCTGGAAAAAGGCCATCCCTTACCACAAGGCAGGCGCAAAGCTCCAGTTCCTCAAATCCGAGATTGATGCCTGGATATTGGGCGAGACCTTCTCCGTCGACGAGGACGAAGAGATCGTCCGCGTCCCCGTCAAAGCTCGCAGCAAGAAAGGAGGCAACCCATGAGCAACCTGCAAGGCTATGTCAACAAAGAGGATGTCACGTTGACCCATCCCGACCTTTCCAAGGTCTGGCTCGATTCTGGCGATGTCATGCGCCTGCTTCATTGCTCGCAGCGCACCCTTGGCAAGCTCCGCGCCAAGGGGTTGCCCTTCTACAAGGTTCACACCCATTATTGCCTCTACAGGCTCGATGAAGTCATTGCCTTCATCGAGAACCGCAAAACCCCGCACGACGATGGAAACGCTTGTTAGACCCCAAACCTTCATCCCGTCGCACCTTTCAGGCGCGACGGTGGCCACCCTTGTCCGTTTTTCCTTTTTCGGCAAGCCGATAAGCCGCCTGATGCCTACCATGGAATACTCGTTGCTCGATGCCTACAACTACATCAAAAGCGGCATTTCGGCTCAGGCGACAGCTCACTTGCGTTCGCTGTCACCAGCCGAAAGGCCCGCTTTCAAGAGGTCAAACTTTGACTTTTGCACCTTCTCAGGCCTCTTCGTCCAACGCAAGGCCGACAGACTCATCCGACATTCCTTCCTCGTTTGCTTCGACTTCGACCATCTTTCAGATGTCGAAGCCGTCAGCCTCACACTCCTTCAGGACCCGTATTTTGAAACACTCCTTCTTTTCCGTAGCCCTTCGGGCGACGGCCTGAAGTGGGTTATCTCCATGGAGCAAAACTACTCCAACCGCGAGCGGTTCTTTCCTTCGGAAACACCCGCCGCGTACCAGGCACTGTTTTACTCCGCAGTCCAAACCTACCTTCTCAACACCTATTCGCTCCAAGTCGATGAGAAGTGCAAAGACGTTTCCCGTGCCTGTTTCCTTCCATTCGACCCAAACGCCTACATCAATCCCGCTCTGTTATGACCGCTCCGCTCAACACCTTCACCGCGCCAGTGTCGGATTCCGTCGAGGCCCTGACCGTCCTAATTGAACGGTCAGGCATCGACATCACATCCGACTATGGCGACTGGTGCAGCATCGGCTTCGCCCTCGCCGAAGCCCTTGGCACCGATGGCGAAGTCTACTTCCACCGCATTTCTGCCTTCTATCCGGCTTACAGCCCGTCCGAAGCCTCCAAGCAATACGCCGCCTGCCTTCGTCACAAAGTGCCTTCAGGCAAGGCTCCCATCACCATTGCCACACTCTTCCATATCGCCAAGGCTCATGGAATCTGCCTGCCCCTTCCCCCTCTGAGAGGGGGTGCCCAACGGGCGGGGGAGTCTTGTCCCAATCTAAGAGGTGGTCAGGGGGGGTTTCCCTCACAAAACCCAAGTGAGGAATCCGAGGAATCCGAGGAAAATTCCTCAAATTCCTCAGATTCCTCAATACCACTTCCCACGTTTTCCCAGTCTATCCGCAACAAGCTCCCGTCCATCATGCAGCGCATCGTCACCGATTCCGTTTCCGATGTCGATGCCGACATCCTCATCCTCGGCTCGCTCGCCGTCTTTTCGGCCTGTATGCCGAATGTCTACGGCGTTTATGATCGCCGCGAAGTCTTCGCCAATCTCTTCCTCTATGTCACCGCCCGCGCCTCCACTGGCAAAGGTAGGCTCTCTCTCTGTCGCCACCTTGCCGCGCCATTGCACACCGCGCTTCGCGACAAGTACCGCAAGCAGATGAAAAAGTACGAAGCCGCCCAAGCCACCTTTGTCGTCAACCGCAAGAACGGACTGGCCGTCCAGCCCAAAGAACCGCCATTCCTCACTTTGTTCGTTCCGGCCAACAGCACCGCAACCGTCGTCTATCAAACCCTTGCCCAAAACAACGGTGTCGGCCTTCTGTTCGAGACAGAAGGCGACACCTTGGCCAACGCTTTCAACTCCGACCTTGGCAACTACTCCGACGGCTTCCGTAAGGCCTTCCACCATGAATCCATTTCCTATCTGAGGAAAAAGGATCATGAGTATGTCGAGATTGTCAAGCCCAAGTTCTCCGCCGTCCTTTCAGGAACGCCGCAGCAGGTGCTCAATCTCATTCCCGATGCTGAAAACGGCCTCTTCAGCCGTTTCATCTTTTATGTCATGGAGACCGAGCTTGTTTGGCGCGACACCTTCGCCTTCTCCGAAGGTGCGCCCGCCGATGAACAGTTCAAGCAAATCGGCCTCGATTTCTACAAGTTCCAAAAGACCTTTGCCCGAAAGCGCGTCCAGTTCACACTCAGCCGCGCCCAGCAAGTCCAATTCAACACCTTCTTTGAAGCCACCCAGCTTCGATACGCTCAGCTGTTTGGCGACGACATCATAGCATCCGTCCGACGCCTCGGTCTGATTCTCTTTCGCTTCGCGATGATCCTTTCAGTCCTTCGCCTCATCGACGAGAAACAACCGTCCAAAAAGGCAGGGGATAGGCTCGTTTGCTCTGATGCCGATTTCTCATCCGCTCTGGAGATGGTCAAAGTGCTACTTTGCCACTCCGCTGCGGTATTCCAGACCCTTCCCCGAAAGCCCGACAAGACCGCCGCCGCCCTAAAAGGCCGTCGGCAGCTTGCCGAAGCCACCCGCCAAAAGTTCCTGGCATCACTGCCAGAAACTTTCGACCGTCCAACCTACCTCAAAACCGCCGCTTCGCTCCACATCTCCGAAAAAACCGCTGAGCGGTATCTTTCGGACTTCTGCAAAGCTGGCAAAATTACCCATCCATCTAATGGCCTATACCTTAAAAACACCTAACTAATATGAAAGCAACAATCCATATCGAAACCTACACGATGGCCGCGTACCGCGCCATCCGTCCCGCCGTCGTAGCCGCCCGTGTCGGCTACATCGGCGTTTGCGGCCTCACCATTTCGGCCTCTATCTTTATGAAAGATTATGCCTATCTCTGTGATGTCGTCAACCTCGCCGCGCGTAGCGCAGGCATCCCCCATTCTGAGTACTCCATCATTACACTTCAAACAATCAGCACCTCCCGTCCCCCTCTGTGAGGGGGTCTGGGGGAGTAAAACCATTTCAAAACCTGCTTAAACATGATTACCACCATCCACATCGAGACCCGCCACATCAAGGCTTATGCCGCCATCCATCCCATAGTGATAAAGGCTAATGTCATAAAACGTGTGTTCTTTCTGACCACCTATCATGCCACAATAAGGACAAGAAAAGGCGATGAAATGATAGCAACACTAAAAGAAGCCTTGCAAAAGGCTAAAATACCAGCATCATGCTACAGAATAAACATCATTGACACCAACCCTTAATAGCCATAAAAAACGCAGCCCCGCCATTTTGCAATGAGTGGGGCTGCTGTTTTTACATCCATTTATTCCTCAAATTCCTCATTCCTCATGTACGGAATTTCGGTGTCATTTTCTTGCCTGGTATTCCCAAGCTGTTGTATTCGTCAGCAACTTCCTCTTGAATCTTGACAACTTCGATCAATAAGTTGCCATAACTTTTCACGTCAATTTCCTCATCCTTCAAATTGCCGAGCATTTTCAGGATGATATTTGAAGCCTCCAATTTGGCTTGCAGCTCAAATAGCTTCTTTTTCTTTTCCTCATCTGTCATAGTACTATGCTTTTAGTCTTACCCCTGTAAAAACTCCCAATAAGGGCTGTCTTCCAATGGGTAGTCTTTGCGAACATTCGGATTGTTGATGAAAAATGACTTCCTGTAAACGTCTACCGATTCCGCAGTATGAGGCTCCAAAGTGTTTTTGGAATACACTCCTTTTTGTGGCCTGCTGATAAGACCAGCTTCGATAAACATGGGCAAAACGCGATACAGGGCATTGTCTAACGATTTATTGTAGGCATACATGGCCCCAATTTTCTCCGCTATCAACGCCTTGGAAACCAATTCTTGGACATGGAAATACTTTCCCATCACAGAGGTCGTGTGATAGCCTATTGGAAAAGACGAATTGATCAGGCCCACGAGAATCAAGGTCTTGTCCGGCTTGTATTGCATGGCTTCCAATATCTTTTCGCCATTATCCATGATGTACTTTTTCTGCGGATTGTTTATCACGGCACTGTTTAGCTCGCTTACAGCCTTTGCAATCCTATTAGCCCCGCTAATCTCCCGCTCTAAATGCTGCATAGCCCATTCTCGGCTATACGCTCCGGCAAGCATGGCCTTGATTGCCTCTTCCATCACATTGATGGGTATTCGTTGGTTCAAACCGATTATATTACTCATGACAATTCATTTCTGCAAATGGTATCAATACTTCCAAGAAATGGCATCCTCCGTGAGACACTTCTTTCTGGCTGGAACTAAAAAAGCCCTTGCTTGTCCTCCATGTCATCCATTCTTCATGTCTCCAAATTTCATCTTGTGGCACCTGTCTCCACAGTTCATCCATACCATTGATGTCATCGTATATCAGATGTCTCTTCCCCTTACTGTTGTCACCAAACAAATAGGTTTTTTCTTGCGATGTTAAAGCCCTCCAGCCTGATGTTTCGGCATTGCCGTGATCTGTGGTGATAAACACCTTATACCCCTGCTCATACAACGGCCTTATTGTCTTGGCAAACTCCGAAGCCCATTCTTGAGTTATCAGAAACAACTCTCGATAGTTCTCCGAAGAATGTAACTTGTCGTCCATCTTATTGGTGACGAAAGCCAAACGTCTATAACTACCCATGTTCATTTGCAACTCACCTTCATAAAAATACGCTATTTCTTCCTCGGCTATGCCTTTGTTCAACCAATAACTTCGCCACAGCTTTTCTTCGTTCTTTGGGCTTTGCCTGTATTCTTTTGAAGGAAGTCCGCCTCTAAACAGCGATTGCCTCGACAGCATGGTGATGCTGGGAATCCATGAATAAATGGTGGTCGCCTCAATATGGGCATACGTTTTTATTTCCTTTTCCAACAAAAGATACTGCCAATAATTCATGCCGTCCACAACGACCATTGCAATGTTGCTTTCCTTATACCTGGCATGAAGGTATGGCAAAACATTGCCGACGTAAGTCGGCTTATTCAAATAACTGGAAGGCAGCACCCGCCCAAAACATCTGCTCTCCAAGCCTTCCTGCCATTGCTTGTTGAAAGCATCAATGATTTCAATCAACGATTGGTATTCTTTCAAGCCAAGAGCGATATTGATTCCATTTGCCACTTCAGGAAGATAGAATAAAAGGTCTTTCCCTAACAAATCTCGCATTCTTGTTTTCACTTCTTCCATGGGGTTCTCTGGAACCAAAAGCAATTCAATTGCTTTTTTGGTTTCTGCTTCATTCAATGACCTTACCTGGCTCCGTCGATAGAGCTTCTCTAATACTGAAACAGAGGCTTGTTCGATGGTTTGCTTGTGATAGGCCGGAAACATCTGGGAAACGCTGAACGTAGTCACCATAGCGTTTTCCTTCATGTCGGGAAGTATCTTGCTGGGATCTTCTGTGACAAAACAATACTTATGGCTTGTGTCTGCTTTGCATTCCAGTTCGTATGCCAGTCTCAATTTCCACTGATTACCGCTTATCAAACGAATATCAGGACAATGCGCCTCAATGGCCTTTTGCACATCCTTCCTGAAAAGGAATCCATCCTTGTTTTGGACAATCCCAATTCTACATCCATCTACAAGCCTGACGGTCATATCTTTATAAAAGTTCTTATCCATCTATTCTCACTGTCATGATTAGTTTCACGCCTGGCACAACATTGGAATTCTTGTCAAACAATTCTTTCCATTCCTGCTTTTCTTGCTCTAATCGTTTTAGTCTCGATTTTCTGATATTTTCGATGCCAATTCTTTCAACACGCCTAATTGCGTATGAAATAGCCTTCAATTTATTGTCTGCTTTTTCATGCAGGTTGTTGACAATAGCAGCCTCCATTCGGCAGTATTGGCCATATAAGTTGTTTTGGACTTGCTCAAAGAGGTTCGCTGGTTTTTCAGCCTCGCCAGTAACCACAAAATGATTTGGGTTTTGAACTAATGAAGTCCAAATGTCATTAGCGTAGGCTGTATAGTTTTGTCCGTTGTCTGCAACAAATTGGGGTACAAAACTAACCCTGCTTTCTTGGCTGTTGTTGGCATTGACCATCCACAAACTGAAGACACCGGGTGGTTCGCTCATGTCTGTTGAGCATAATACGGTCATCTTTTTGGCTTCTTCTCCAAAAATGCTATTCAACACGTTTTTCACCATGGGATGCTGTAGGCTTATCAAATCCACCGATGGGTCATCACCCATGAGGTTCGAATCAAAGGTGGCTCGCAGCTTTTGCCCTCCGATGTTATAGATTGTGGTACCGTCCGAACGCTTGTCAAAGAAGCCGCCTTTGCTCAACACGTATTGGTCAAGCAACGACTCCAACCACACGGGCAACGGACTGTATTTAACATCAGCTGCCGATTTCGCTGTGATGTCTTTCGGGTCTGTGACTGGCAAAGCTCCGGCAGTACTCTTGTACTCTTGTAGTTTTTGCTTAATTTCAAACAGCCATTGCTCGCTCTGATGTGAAAATAGGAGAGGATCCAACAGCGATTGAAGATGTAGGTGTGTAATCTTTCTGTTGTCGATAGTCGAATCCAGAACGTCTGAGGTCTTGTCTATGCCAAGCTCCAACAAGATGCGGTCAAGTTTTTCGATGATGATGTCATAGACCCTCACATCCACGCTGTTGTTAGGCAGCATGTTGATGGCCAACACTGGGTGTTTCTGGCCGATACGGTCAACACGGCCGATGCGCTGCTCTATGGCCATTGGGTTCCATGGCAAGTCGTAGTTGATGGCGATGTGGCAGAACTGCATGTTCAACGACTCACCAGCGGCATCTGTGGCCACCATCACACGGCAGCGCTCTTTGAAATCCACCAAGGCTTGTTGTCGCTCATCAAGCGACATGTCGCCGTCAATCGCGGTGCATTCAATCCCATATTCTTCCAATATCTTCTTCACATAACGCTGCGTGGTGCGGAACTCAGTAAAAACCACTATTTTCAAATCGCTGTCGCCTTCTTCAAGCTCCAGCTGTCTGATTTTCTTTTTCAAAGCCGTTGCCTTGGCATCTTCCTCGCACATAAGGCAATGCTCAGCTTGCTCAATCAACTTTCGCAAGCATTCCATTTCATCCTCGGCCCTCATGGATGAGGTGCTGGCGAGGTCTTCAAGATTGATTTCTTCGCCATCCAATACCTCGTCTTCAACCAGGTCGCTTTGTTCGTAGTTCTCACAGTTGTCTTCATACAGCCCGTTTTCCAGTCTGAACAGCCTGGTCTTCATTGCCGACAAGATGGCAGCAGTGCTACTACTGGCCATCTTCTGGAACATAATCATCACCAATCCCAAAGCCGTCCTACCGCTGCGCTTAGCCCTGCCAAAGTTCAGCTTCACATAATTCGTGACATCTTTATACAAGGCCTTCTGCAAGCCGTTCAGGTTCTCGTCGATTGGCACGTCCATGCGTACTGTGGTTCGCTCGTTGAATAGCTTTTGCCCTTTGTAGTCAATGGCATTGCGTTTCTCCGACCTCACAATATAAGGCTCTATTTCCTTAATAGTCGGCATGCCTTCGCCTTGGAAAGCGTCATTGTCTATCAGCTGGAGAATGCGCCTGAAATGGTCGCTTTTACCTCTGTGAGGCGTAGCCGACAGCAGCAGCACATTGGGCACGGTGCTACACAAAGCATCGGCAAGTTGGTATCGTCCGACTTGTGCCGTAGCACCGCCCATTCGGTGAGCTTCGTCGATGATGAGCATATCAAAATCGGCATTGAGCACCGATTCCAAACGATATTTGTTGTATTCGTCCACCTTTTCCTGGCTCCAGCCTTGGTGATACTCCATCGGCTTCAGCGCGTCGGTGCTGACGATGATCTGATTGTGCTGCCGCCAAAAGTTCAGTTCCTCCTCGGCATCCAACTGCGAGAAGGTTCTGGCAAGCGACGAAATCAGCGACGATTCGTAGATGAAGAAACTTTCTCCGAAGTGTGTCTTCATTTCGGTTTGCCATTGGAGCATTGCGCTCTTAGGCACCACAAGCAGCACCCGCTTTACTTCGCCTCTAAGCTTCTTTTCCTTTAGCACCAGGCCAGCCTCTATGGTTTTACCCATACCCACTTCATCGGCCATCAGAAATCGTGTCTCGGTGGCTTTCATCACCTTCTCCAAGGCCAATATCTGATGCGGAAGCGGTATCAAACTGCTCTCGTATGGAGCAAGAAGTCTCTTTTGCGCTACCTCTTCATTGATGCGCGCTGCAATGGCTTTGTAACGCACCTTTGCAAGTAAGTCACCCTCGGCTTCTTTATCCAAGTCCTCTCGATAGACCTTCCTGCAAGTGTTGTCGTCAACCATGCGGATGTTCAGTACCTCTTTGCCAAACACCCGCTCAATGCCTATGATTTCTATGGGTCGCCCTTGGTATGTCATTTTGTTTAATAGTCTTTTTCAATTCTTTCAAAAGAAGTTACTTTGCTTATGAGCAGTTGCCTCTTTTCTTCTGGCTGTTTATAACCAAATAAAGTTGGAAGTTTCAAAATTGCACTAATAATCTCAGGAACCTCTTTTTCAGTTTCTACAATTATGTGTGAAATAGCATTTGAAACATATATTGGTTCTATTTTTATGTATGCTTTCTTTTCATTGGTAAGCCTATTGTTGAGCAGGGAAACTCTATCATTATTATTGTCTTTATTCAAGATTTCCCATTTTCCCCAATCATCACCGTTCAAACCATCTAATGTGTATGCCCTCCATTCCCGTTCGTCATAATTAGCAGCACCTTTACTCGAAACCATTGGTTTTGTAACTGCCAATACTTGTGTGGCGAAACATTTAAGTTTAATAAAAACATCCTCTTGCTTTATGAAAGCCATTGCTTTTTCATCTTTAGCTAATACGCCAACTCCATCATTTACATTTTTCCCCTTGGTTAATTGATGACAATACTCAGACAGGGCATCTCCGTCAAAGTTGCCTACATCATTAAGCAAATCTGATAGATACAAAAAATAGTCTCGAAATTCAGGATTTGGATAATATGTGACAGGCGATATTCTCCCCTTCCAGTATTTTAGAAAGGCTGTTTTGTCCAGCCCAATACAATACTTACCATACCGCTCCTGATGTTTTGCTATCCTTGATAAAGGTATATCGCAAAACGACACCATCGGCATCGCTATTACCCTTGGCGTATTTGCATCTTCTAATAATCTGCATTTATTTAGTTTTCCTCCATCTTCATACGCAAAAATAATGTCATTATCAAACTCTTCAGCAGAATAAGAATATCTAATACCCTTTTTTAGGATTTTGAGTAATACGTCTATTTTCTTGGTGTAATGGAACAAAGAACCTGCATTAACTTCTTTCATATCAATTAGGTTTTATACTCTTGATGATGCTATATCATAATATTGCAACAGCACCTCGTCTTCAGTAAGCAGGTTCTCGGGTATTTTGTCGCCCACCATAACTATCGTGGCAAAGTCTTTATCCATATAACACTGCTTGAATCCAGCTCTTAATGCCTCCACGCGTACTTCCTTCAGTTTGGCTTTAGGCTTTGCAGCCTGTTCCACATAAAGATTGAACTCGCGAAGCAAAGTCTTTGTGCGAAGTATTTCAAGGTCGCGCTCGTCGTTGGCATTGGGCAAACGCCAATGGCCATCGGCTTCTTTTATGAAATTTTGCTCTAACAAGTCTCGTAGCTCAGGTAGAATATCTCCCTTGCGCACTCCTGCAATAGCTTGCATCCACTCTGGCTGTAACTCTTGGTATGTTTTATGCTCTTCCTGAAGCTGGTTTTTTAGCCATTGTATTCCACTAGCCTCGCTATCTACTATTATTCCCATCGGAGCAAATATAGGAGCCTTTTTTTTCTTCTCTTCGTATTCTGCAACTTGGGAAGCAGTAAAAAACATTCCATCTCTTTCTATAAAACGTTCTCTCAACCCTTTTTGAAACTCAGACAAACTAATCGGGATATTAGCACCGTTGACGATATAGTATGAAACCAATCTGTCATGTAGGATTTTCGAACTTCTCTCTATAATTGATGTCGTTTGATTATTTTCTACAATATGAATAGGGAGATGTTCTAAATGACTTTGCACAAAATCCCAAATATACAAATGGTTACCATTTACCTCTTGTATTTCAAAAACATCATCCGGTTTATAACTCGTAATAATCAAATCTTCTTTTACTGTTGTGGTATATCGCATTGACTTTTGTCCACCGTGAACTTTATCGAATGAGCATACATTTACTATCACAAACCCTGCATTTTGTATTGCTGTTTGAATAGCATTCCATATTGCCGCAGATGGATTACTAAACTCTACAGTCATCCATTTCCCTGGTTTTAAGATTCTGTAATAATCCCTAAAAGCTTCGGTCATCAGCCTCATGTACGATTCTATTGTTTTTCCTTGGGTCTTGTTTTCTATTGCCTCATCGACGTTATTTGTCTTGACTTTTATCCATGACTCGGAAAGGAAATTAAGTTCAGAATACATAATATTATGCCCGAAAGGTGGGTCGGTAAAAATGTAATCTACCGATTCTTTAGGCATCGTTCTACAATGTAATGCATCTCCTACCTGAATAGCATTCTCAAACATATAGGAATCCACATTGGACTGCCTTTCTTCTAATAAGTCAAAAACGTTTTGTTCAACGACTTCGCTTGGAGAGTATAATGTGCCGCTTAACGGTCCATTTATTCTACCAAACAAGTTGTATTTATTTACAATAAAACGGTTTAGCTTAGTCAGATTTCTTGATATGCTGTTGGTTACACAAAACCAGTTGTCTAAATCACACTTTTCCCAGATTTTGGACAGCAGGAAGAGCGTTCTTAAATTGTAAAACTGATGAGTGTAGTAAATTCCTTTTGATTTAGGGTCTCCCATCTTATCCCCCTCTCCAAGTGCATCTATTGGCACCCATGAATCATTCTTAGTGTTTGCTATGGATTTATAGAGAAGAATATCTTCCTCATCTGGAATCTTATTAAACCTTTTTCCATTGTATTGATAATTAATAAGTACAGGAACGGATGATACGGTAGATATACTCTCGTCTAAATATTGGTCGTAAATTGTTTCAAATACTTTATTAACGGTTTTTCGCTGTATCTCACCACCACAAACCTTACATGGAGCAACATCCAATATTTCTCCTTTTCCATATTGTACGAAAGTGTTCCAAAACAATAACTCTGAACCACAATGAGGGCAAGAGACCTTATCACTCCAGACAACATATTTTATTTCACCATATCCGCCGTTAGAATGCCTAGTTTTGTAAAATGAAGAATATGTTTGTTTTACTGATTGTAGAACTTGCTTAAACCATGTAAACTTGTTGCTGTGATTGATGTTTAAGTTGTATGAAATAAAAGATGCAATAGGACTTAAATCATTACAAATACAATGTCTTATTCCTAATTTTTTATTATCCGTACCTTCCGTGCCAATTCCTTCATAACCAGTTTCACAAAACCCAGCAGCCACACCAGTCATACCTGTTCCCGCAAATCCATCATATACAATATCACCTGGTTGTGTGTAATGGTAGAGCAACTTCATTATGGCTGGATGGGGAACTTTAGTGTGATAAGAATGAGCATTATATATTTCGTTATTCTTCCCAACGCTGATATCTTTTGCATACGGCTCCTTCACCTCAAAATCGGCTTTGCGTTTGCCTTCAGCTTCAAGCTGCTGTTTCTCTTTTTCCCATTCAGCAACGAAGTCGCTCAGCCAAGGGTTAGGGCAGGCGGTGTAATAAGGCGGGTCGCTCAGGTTGATGATGTCATCATCTTCACCAATCGGATAGCCTTCTATCTTCTTCAGCTCAGGCAACTTCTTGCGAAGCTCCTCGCGAAAATAGGCCCTCCGGGCCTCGTCGTTCTCAAACTCCATGCCCAAACAGGTTACCGGGCCTTGTAGTGTTTGCTCGTTTGGGTCTATCGTATTCAGGTCAAAAAGAGTGTCGTTTGCCATAGTTATTTGTTTACTGTCAATGTGTTATTCTTGTAAAAACAAGCCGAATCAGTTCCTTGTGCCATCTCGTCATCCTTTGCCCTTTCCAGAATCCTTCATCAGAGCCTCTAACAGCTTCATTCCTAAGTCGGTTAGGTAGTATTGCTGCTGGGGATGCTTGGGCGCATCAGGATGGGTCATGGCAATCACCTTATGTTTCAATGCAGGTGCCAAAACCACTTTGCTAAACAACCGTTGTGTCTTATCCTTGAAATAGGGTCCAAGCTCGGTTCCAAGCCTCAGTTCCAAGGCACTTGCATTCCCGTTTTTTAGACTGATTAACAGTTCTTTGATGTATTTTCCAAGCTGTGTTCCAAGCTTGTTCCAAGCCTGTTCCAAGCTTTCGTTTTCTGTTTGGGGACCATCATGGATTTTTGCCACAAAAGCGGTTATCAGACTTGTCTCAAATTGGGCTGGTGGATTGCCGTTTTCCTCCAAAAGACTGATTACCTCCTGAATGCCGTGGTTGAACATGTTGACATAGTTTAAGGTGCGCATCACCTCGGCGATGGCCGGATTGCGGTAGTCGTTGACGAACGGGAAATTCTCAGGACGGGCATTG
>DGXB01000051.1 GCA_002396205.1 Bacteroidales bacterium UBA4243 | reverse complement strand
CACATTACCGTCAACTACATGATGGCCAAGGACAGCGTACAGCAACGCCTCAACGGCACCGCCCGCGATGGCCTCAGCTTCACCGAGTTCACCTACCAGCTGCTGCAAGGCTACGACTTCCTTTGGCTCTACCAACACAAGAACTGCAAGCTGCAATTAGGTGGCAACGACCAGTGGGGCAACATCACCACAGGCACGGAGCTGATTCGTCGCACCTTGGGCTTCGAGAACGAGGCCTTTGCCCTGACTTGCCCGCTCATCACCAAGGCCGACGGCAAGAAGTTCGGCAAGACCGAGAGCGGCAACATCTGGCTCGACCCGAAGCGCACTACGCCCTATAAGTTCTACCAGTTCTGGCTCAATGTGAGCGACGACGATGCCGAGAAATACATCAAGATTTTCACTTCGTTGGAAAAAGACGTCATCGACGCATTGGTTGAGGAGCACAAGAAAGACCCGGGAATGCGCGTGCTGCAAAAGCGTCTGGCCGAGGAAGTCACCGTGATGGTGCACTCGAAGGAAGCCTTGGATGCCGCCATCGAGGCCTCCAACATCCTCTTCGGCAAGTCGACCAAGGAAGGCTTGGAGAAACTCGACGAGGAGACCTTCCTCGACCTCTTCGACGGTGTGCCGCAAGAGCACATCGCCCGCACTATGCTCGAAGCCGGCATCCCGATCGTCGACTTCATGGCCGTCAACACGCAGATCTTCCCCTCGAAGGGCGAAGCCCGCAAAATGACCCAGGCCAACGGCGTGAGCGTCAACAAGGAAAAAGTCACTTTGGACAAGGTGATGACCACCGCCGACCTGATTGACGGCAAGTACATCCTCGTGCAGAAAGGCAAGAAGAACTACTATCTTGTCGTGGTCGAGTAAGGCAAGTGTTTTTGTCAAGAATTAGAGAATTAGAGAAATCGTTGATTCAACGAAGTTGATTAGAGACAAGCCTTGGATTCAAATGAAAGAAAGCTCCTACGGAGCATAACACATAGGCTTTTCGATCTTTGTTATTAAAAGAAAGCTCCTACGGAGCAGTTTTGGGTTACGCAAAAAAATTGCCCCGCTTCATTTCGATGAAGCGGGGCAATTTGGTTATGGTAAGGTATCCAAAAGAGGGTCATTCCTCCTTCTTCTTGCGGCGTTTGCCCAAGAGATAGGCCCCTGCGAGACCGCCGAGCAGCCACACACCGCTGCCGATGGGTGAGTAGTCCCAGGTGGTGTCGTGTTCAGGGTCGTCAATGAATATGAATCCTCCTGCGGGGGGAGTGGTGGAACCACGGAAATTCTCTTCTTCCTCGTCCATGATGAAAATGCCGCCCTGGGCATGAACGGGAGTCGTGTTTGCCAAAGTGAACAGGATGGCGAAAACTGATGCTATGATGATGTTCTTCTTTTTCATTTCTTTACCTTTTCTCATTTGATGACCATTTTTTGGACTCTCACTTGCTTGTTGCTCGTCAGCCTCAGCAGATACATGCCTGCCGCCACTTGCGGGAGGCTGATGCTGCTCTGTTGCCCGACGGCTTGCTTCGTCATGAGGCAACGTCCGTTGAGGTCGAACATTTGCAGCATGCCTTCGCCGTTGACGATGAGCTCGTCGCCCATCTGGAAGGCGAACACGGTCGGTCCTTCGTCAGGCTCGGGGGTCTCCGGCTCGTCGATGCCCGTGCAGTCGAACACCAGCTTGAAGCGCGAATTGTAGTCGGAAGCCTTGCCCTCAAACTTGTATTCGTCGGTGGTCAGGCAGTCGACGTCGGCGCCCGTCAGGTTGTCGATGAGGTGGAGGTAGCTGAAGTCGCCGTGATAGGTGCTCCAACGCATGGTGAAGTAGCCGTCCTCGATGACCTTGCAACGCACCGGCACCACATTCACGCCCTCGGGAGCGAAGAGGATTTGGTAGTTGTCGTCGTTGTAGTGGGCGTAGATTTGCGCATCGCTCATGCAGAGGTTCTCCATCTTGTGGCCGCCACCTGCCTCGGGACGGCTGATCTCGACAGTCGTGTAGTCGCGTTTGCCGTTGGCGTCGTAGCAAAACAGGTTCACCAAGGGATAGTTAAGCCTGTCGCGGTAGGGCGAGTTCAAGGAGGTACTCGTTCCTGCCACACGCATGTTGTCGTTGAAGTTGAGGTCGCCGTTGCCTGTCACCTTCACGAAGAAGCCTTGGTGCGGATGGAGATAGGGGCCTGCCGTTGCGGGATTCGTGGATTGCGTTGTCGTGAAGTATTGGTAGGTCTTGCCGTCGGCGCTGCGGGTGGCGTAGGAGTAGTAGGTGGTCCCATTTTCCCCATTTTCGGAAAACAGCAAGTCGCTGTTGTTAGCCTCCGTGTTGAAGACAAACTCGTGGAAGTCGAGGTAGCTTTGGTAGGGGTTGCCTGCGATGTTGAGCGAGCGGTAGGGCTCGTCGTAGGCGTAGGAGCCATGCCCATGAGGAGGCAAGTTGGTGCCTACAGCTGTCTTGGTCACCGTATGGCTGATTTCGCCAGTGTTCAGCGTTCCGTCGGCCATCATCATCGACTCGCCTGAGAGGGCCATCAGGTAGCCCTTGCCGGCGGGCATGGTCACATCGTTGCGGTAGTCAGAGGAGATTTTGTAGTGTTTCCCGTCGGCGGCATCTTTGTCGTAGTGCCAGTGGTCTTGAATGGTAGCGCTGCCTTCGCGCTTGTAGTTCATCCAGTGGTAATACTTCTCGCTGTAGTCGAACAGGTCGAAGAAGCCGCCCACTGCGGGATTGGAGGCGCTTTGACCGCCAGCTCCAGGTCTCCAAGTGCCATAGGGCGTGTTGGTGGGGAAATAGCCTACTTTGTTAGGATTGTAGCTGACCCCATGCTCATTGTCTGATTGGAACCATGTTGTCATCGGCGGGTCAAATTGGTTGCGGTTGCCCCAAACGTCGTCGGCGTGAGGGCCTCCGTAAACAATGTAATCTTTATAGTTCTGGTCATTTTCAGTGTGGTAGTCCAATCCCATCGGCACTTCATTGATGGCCGAGGAGAACAGGTGCCAGTTGGGGTCGTCGGTATAGTCGTTTGCGCCCTTCCTGGTGTTCTTGATGGTGACGCCCACGCGGGCCTTCAGGACGGTTTCGTCGGCTTGCAGGATGCCCACTTCTTCGTTGATGGCGAGCATCACATTGTTGTTGTTGCTTATGTTGAGCGGATTCGGGTTGGTGTTGTAGAGATACATGGCCGCATTGGAGCCCGCTGTGTTGCAGGCCTTGAAGTCTTTCCCGCTTTCAGCCCACATGTCATTTATGTTGTCCTCATACACCATATATATGCCATCCTTCGATCCCACGCTGTTGAAGTTCTCCGAGTCGTTCTTCTTGGTCAGCATGAGGACCGGGTAGTCGTCGTTGATGGGGCTGGCCATGGTGCGGGTCCAAACAGAATAGCCAGTGTTGTCGGCGACCCATGCGTTGAGCGAGGTCATCAGCCCGCCCGAAAGCGTGTTGTTGTTTTCGGCGGAGATGTAGGTGGTAGGAGTATCCTTGCTCGACGAAGCGGCAGTAAGTTGATGGTCGCGGTGCTTGAAGCCGTATTTGCCGCTGAAACGTTGTGTAGCGGTGTAGTTGCCGTGGCCGGAGATAGTGCCATTGCCGGCTTTCTTATAGACCGATTTCCCATCTGGCGCATAGCAATATTTGATGTTATTCGTGTTGTTGGTTCCGGCAAACCATCCGAACACGCTGTTTGTGCCGTCAGTAGGTTCGTCGCCTTGCAAGCGGCTGTAGCAGTTTTCGACCGTTCCGTTGTTTTCGCCCACGAGGCCGCCGATGTATTTGTTTTCATTCATGACATAATACGGGCTTGTTGTCGCGTTCGGGAACTTCGGGTTGGCGAAGCTGTTGAAGAGGTCGCATTTGGCAGATCCTGATACACCTAATTGTCCTACCAATCCACCCATGTAATCCACCGTTCCTATTATATTTGGCATGGCCATCGAGGAATGGATGACGGTGGGGTGCTCAGTGGTGCCTTCGGCTTTGCCCACGAGGCCGCCCACATACGAAGTGGCTTTGTTCGCAAGGGTCACGTCGATAGTGGCGCGGGCTTCGCTGGTGCTGATGGTGGCGCCTTGCTCCACCAATCCGGCTATGCCGCCAACATAGTAGGTATTGCTGGCATCGTTGGTCCTGAACGACGAGGCATCGACGAAGGTGTTGTAGACATTGGCGCCTTCTTCGAGGTTGCCGAACAAGCCGTATTTGACCAAACTTGAGATGTAGCGGCAGTCGATGCCTTTGATGACGTGGCCTTGGCCGTTGAAAGTGCCTCGGTAGCCCAATTTGTCGTTGTCTGTCGTATTGTCAAGGTCGCGGAAGATGGTGTTGATGTCGTCGTCGACCTGACGCACCGACCCGATGGGCACCCAAAGGTATTCGGTCATGTCGAGGTCGGCTTCCAAAACGGCCTCCAATGTAGAATAGTTTTCATTATTCGAGCCGTTCAGCCTGTTCACGTTGGCCGAGAACCAAGCCAAGCCTTTTTCGTCCTTGATGTGCCAGAGGCCGGTTCCAGCGTCAATTGTATAATGGCTGTCGTCTTGTTGAGCTAACTCGTGTCCGTACATGTCGTAGAGGGCAGGGTCATATTTCACTATGGGCGTGGTCCAGCAGTCCCAGAGGTAGATGAAATCGTTCCTGAAGGGTTTGTCGTCTTGTCTGGCATGGATGGCGATATAGGCTCTGGCATCGTCGAAGATGGAAGCGTTGGCCGCATCGATTGAGTTCATTCGTCCCGTGATGGTGTTCATCCATTCCTCGGTGTTGTGCTGATTGCCATTGCCATACTCATAAATGCCGTATTCCAAAAAGTTGAGGTTGTCTAAATCTTGGTTCTCTTTCTTTGCAGTGGCAATGACTGGAATCTTGCCTTTGGTCACGCTGAAGCCGATGTGCGAATAGTTTGTGTTTCCATCATTGGATATGTCTGACAACAAGGCAATGACACGCGTCTTGCTGTTGTCGGGTGTCGTGTAGTCGGAATAGGCGTTAAAGTAGCTGTCTGCCTGCTTGTTGGTGGTGTAGGGCAGGAACACGTTGTTGCGGAGGTAGTAGCTATTATTGTAATTGCCATTCGTGTATGCCGTTTCCGTGAAAGCGGTCATGGCGTAGTTTTTGTCGACGATGAGGCGGTGTGTGCCTTTGGCATCGTCGATTTTGTCGCCCACATAGAGCTTGCCGTCAAGGTAGATGCCGGCACCGCCGCCAGTGATGACGGGGTTGCCGTTGGCGTCTTCGGTGAGGCTGAAGTCGGGCGTATGGTTGCCATTCACCTCGCAGATGCCCTTCATGTGCATGATAGCGTCTTCTCTTGTTTGGTCGCCGTTTTCGAGGTAGATTCCACCGCCGTTGCGTGTGGCTTCGTTCAGTTGGATGTTGCCGCTCGAGAAGCTGATCTTTCCGCCTTTCGCAATATAGACGCCGCCGCCATCTAATGCCGTGTTATGGTCGATGGAAGGGAGTCTGTTGTAGGAGAAGGTGCGAAGCCGACCGTAGCTTGTGCCATGCGCGTTTGTCGCATAGGCACGCACATAGTAGATGGCATCGGCATTTAAGTTTTCGAGTGTCGCACTAAACTGGGTGCCAACAGCTGGGGATGTGGCAGGAATGGTGGTGCCAGTATTGCTGGTGGCGTCATAATCCGGTCCGATGGCGCTGTACCAAATGCCTGCCGCAGTGATGGCTGCGTCACCTTGGTCAGTCACTATGCCGCACGCTGTGGCAGTTGTGGCTGTGACATTGCTCACGACGCCGGTTTCCACGGTAGGAGGTTGGTTGTCGCGATGGGTGATAGGTTCGTCGTCCCAATCCCAAGGCTCGCGGGCAGGGGCGGGATAGATGTCGCGGGGGCGTGACGAGGTCCTTCCTCTCGGTGTGAAGTGCGCCACCAAATCGCGGTTGTTGCCCGACACGGTGAAAGTGTATGAAGCATCGGTTGAAACCTCCGTCCCGCCTTCTGTCCAGTTCGTGAAGGTGTAGCCTTCGGCTTCGGTGGCCGTCACGGTGCATTCTGCGCCATCGCCGTATGTGCCACCACCGCTTACTGTGCCGTAATTGGCATCGTCGGTCGAAACCGTAATCGTGCGTGAAGTGCCGAAGTAGGCTTCCAATGTCCTGTTTTGGTCGCCAACGGTGAAGGAGTAATTGGCTTCAGTCGAAACTATGTCAGAGCCTTCCTTCCAATAAATGAAAGTGTAGCCGCTGTTGGCCGTGGCCGTCACGGTGCAGGTGGCTCCCTCGCCGAATGTGGCACTTGAACCTCCATTCACGCTTGCAGATCCTTGGGTCGTGTTGTTTGAGGAAACCGAAATGGTTCGGCTCGCTCCAAAGTTGGCCGTCAGGCTGACAGGACCGGAAACGGTGAAAGTGTAGCTATGGCCTACTGGCGTATCGCCTGTTGCGTCCATAATGATGTTGCCAGCGTCATCCGTCCAATAGAGGAAAGTATAGCCTGTTTCAGCGGTGGCAGTCAAAGTGCATGTTGTACCAACTTCATAATTATCTGCGCCCGAAACCGAACCGGTATGTTCAGGGTTAACGGTTGCACTTACTATAGCTTTGAAGTTGGCTTGGTAGGTGTGGTTGCCAGCAGTCGGGGTTTCTGTCAATGGGTTGCTTGAACTGTGTGACGCATTGTCAAGCGTCCAATTTTCGAAGTGCCATCCATCGTTTGTGTGGGCTTCTACTGTTATTTGGTCTGTTCCGTTCCATCCGCCGCCAGCGGTGAGTCCCGCCTCATAGCTCACCCAACCAGCTTCTGTTGGGTTGGTTGTGCCAATGATGGTGTATTGCGTGGTGTTGAATGTGGCATCAGGGCCGTAGGCGATGTTGCTGCCTGTGGCTATGGTGTAATCATACCCTGAGCCACTGGTACCGTTCCTGTTGATGGCATAGGCGCGGTAGTGGTAGGTTTGGGGATTTTCAGGATTATAAGGCGTAAGTCCCGTCACGTTGAAACTGAACGGGCGCGTGGTGGAGCTGGCCCCAGTGATGTTAACATCACTATAGTTGGGATTAGAAGGATCGTAATTGGGGGTTGGGTTTTCGCTTGTTCCCCAGCACACGCCGTATTTGATGAGGTAGTGTTCAGTGTCGCGGCTGGCGATGGTGCCTCCGAGCGTTGCGCTGGTGCTGGTGATGTTGGCTGCCGGGGCTGTCTGCATCAGGGGCAGGGTGATGAAGGCCTTTTCGTCGGAATACTCGATGTCGTCCAACGAGTAGACTGGGTTGTCGGGGTCGGTCAGGTCGTCATTAGGAGTTTCGGTGCTGGCATAGGCACGCACCCAATATCTGGTGTTGGGGAAGCGTTGCGTCATATTGGTGGAGCAGTTCACAGCTGCATTACCCGTGATGGGGTCTCCCGTGTGGTCCGTGAAGTGGGTGTTGGCCACGTCGGAGTTGGCGCGTGTGGGGTTGCGGAAGGTGCTCCAGCACACGCCGTAGGTCTTCACATTGTCGGTTGCATCGTTTGAGTAGGGCCTAACGGTGTATTGGCCTGAGCCATTGCATTGCACATTGTCATCGACGGAGACGGAAGACAATCCGCTCACGCCGGTCAATGCCACCGAGGGATGGTCGTAGTCTGTCGTGAAGCTCACGGCTTGGCAGGTGTGGGTGCCTGCCGAGTTGGTGGCGTAGGCTTGCACATAATAGGTGGTGTGGGCAGTCAGTAGGTCGTGGTTTGGATTGTCGAGCTCGACCGAGAAGGTGTTGCCGCTAAGATTGGAACCAGGAACTGATGTCGCATTGGTCATGCTTGGGTCGGTGCTGTATTTGATGCCATAGGCGGTGATGCTGCCTCCGCCATTTTCGACCGAGCATTTGATGGTGGCCGAGGTCTTTTGAATATTGTCTACCGAAGTGATGACCACATTAGGCTGCATGATGGGCAGGGCAGTGAAGTTGTAGTCGTTGCCAAAATTATAGTCGTCGTCGGAAGTAGGATTGCTTACGTTGGTGCCGTAGGCTTTCAGGTAGTAGGTGGTGCCAGGCTTGAGGTTAGTGAGTTGAACGGTATAGGTATAAGGATAATAGATTTGATGTTCTGGGTCGTTTGGGGTAGCATTATTGGAAGGAATGAATGCACTGGTGTAGGTGTTGGCCGGATTGGTTTCCGTGTAATTGTCCAAATGCACACCATATTGCGTTGTTCCGTGATACCCGCTATAGATCTGGCAGGTGATGGTGGCCGAGTTTTGCGTGATGCCCGAAATCCCGATGGCGCGCACCACAGGGATGTCGTAGAGCATGGGCGCCACGTGCTGGGTGGCCGCCGTGATGCTGTAGTTGGTGATGTCTGAAGCGGGAGTCACCACGTTTTCAACGGTGGTGGCATAGGCCCTCACATAGAAAGTGATGCCGGGGGTGACATCCCTATAGGTGGCGGTGAAGGTGGTGGTGCCCTGCGTCAGTGTGCCAGCTATGGTGTGGTCGGAGACCAATTCGGGGTCGTCGTCGCGGCTCCACACGAAGCCGTAGCCCTTTATGACGCCTTGTTCCCCGAAAGTGGTGCCGGTAGGCATGGTGAAACTGGCCGTGGCCACGATGACGCCATTCTCGATGCTTGTGGTGACGGTCACCAAGCCGTTGCCCATGTCGGGCGTGTCTTTCAGGGTGGTGAATTCCACTTCGTTGCCGTAGCCCGTTTGATCATTTTCGTTGGTGGCGTAAGCCTTGGCGATGTATTTGGTGTTCGCATCAAGGTTCGTCAGGTCGACGGTGAAGAACTCCGTGGTTTCGGTGGAGGGTATCAATGTGAAATTGGCATCGCTTGCTTTCTTGATGGCAACGCCTCTTACAGTGATGGTTGAGCCTCCGTTGTCCATCACGCGGCCACTGCCTTGTGCGCTGTTTTTGGTGATGTTGTTCACCGAGCCTGAAATCACCAAGGGCTCACTGTCGGAGAAGGTAACGAACTCCATCGTTTGGCTTTCGCCTGTGATGACGTTGCCGCCCGTCGTGTAGCGGAAGAAGGCCTTGGCGGTGTAGGTGGTGCCAGGGTTGATCATCGAACTTGGGATGGTGATGCGCTCGCAGGCAGGCTCGCCTTGGGTGTAAGTATAGCCGTTTGTTGTTCCAGCCGACGAACCATAAATAACTTGGGTGGTTTGATCTTCTGTGGCTCCCCAAACGATGCCATGCTCCACATTGCTGACATTATTGCCATATTTCCCTTGGTCGACAAGGTGGTAATGGACGGTTGCCGTTTGACCGCCAGTGACTCTTTTCACTTCCGAGTCAACGATGAGGACGATGGGTACGGGGTTTTCTTCGCGCTCGTGGATGTTGAACAGGCCGCCGCCGCTATACACGCCGCCGCCTTTGCCGCCGTTCTCGCTTTTGCCTTTCAAGGCGGTGTTTTGGCCGATTCTTCCGGCCTTCATGTCGATGTTGCCGGTGATGAAGATGCCGCCGCCGTTGCCGTTGAGGGCGGTGTTGTTGGTGATTTGGGCGCCGTTGATGCTGATGTTGCCAGCCTGGTTGTTGATGCCGCCGCCGTCAACGTGGGCCGAGTTGTTGTCGACGAGCGAGGCTTTCGACTGGTTGGAGCCGTCGCGGGTGGTGCTGGGGCCGATGGTGATGTCGCCTTGGTAGGTGAAGATGCCGCCGCCGCCGCCGCCGCGGGCTTGGTTGCCGATGACGTCGCAGCCGTAGAGGAGCATGTCGCCCGAGTGGTTGTCGATGCCGCCGCCGTTGATGTTGGCCTCGTTGTTGAGGATGTTGGAGTAGTGGGCATAGATGGAGCCGTATTTCAGGTAGATGCCGCCGCCGCGTCCGGTGGGGTCGGTGGCGGTGCCGTCTTGGCCACGGGTCTTGTTTTGCACCATGTCGGAGCAGAGCAGGCGGATGGTGTAGCCCAAGCTATGGTCGACGTTGGTATGGGGGCCTTCGCAGAAGATGGCGCCGCCGTTGCCAAGGGTGGCGGTGTTGTTGTAGATGGTGGCGTGGCGCACGTCGACGCGGCCCGTGTGGTTGTTGAACGCGCCGCCATTGAACTTGGCAATGTTGTTGTAGACCTTGGTGCCATGGTTGAGGGTGGGGTTCAAGTTGGTGGACGGGAACTGGAACAGGTCGATGTCGCCCACGTTGGTGTAGGCGCCGCCGCCGTGGCCTTCCTTGGCGGTGTTGTTCGACAGCATGCCGCCATAGATGATGATGTCGCCCGAGTGGTTGTTGGCGCCGCCGCCGTGCAAGGTGGCGGTGTTGTCGTGGATGAGAGCGTTGTAGGCTATGATGGTGCCCGCGTTGGCGTAAAGCCCGCCGCCGCGATTGGCCTTGTTGAAGGCCACCTCGATTTGGTCGTCCTGCTCTTTCCTATTAATATAGATGATGCCTTCGCGCGTGTCGATGCCGCCGCCGTTTTTGGCCGCCTCGTTGTAGGTCACTTTCGACTCGATGCGGGTGATGTTGCCCGTGGTTTCCACATAATCTTCAATGTCAATGTCGCCCAAGTTGGTGTAGATGCCGCCCCCGCTGTTGCTGGCCTTGTTGCCACGGTCGGTGTCGCCGTCGGCTGCGTTTGCTTTGTAGTAGTGGTCGCCACTGGCGCTGTAGGAGCTGCCGATGAAGCAGCCGTTCACGTCGATGCTGCCCGAGTGGTTGTTGATGCCGCCGCCGTTCCATTTGGCGTAGTTGTTTTGGATGTTGACGTCGGTGATGGTGATTTTGCCTTGTTGCAGGTACATTCCGCCGCCGCAGCCTGCTGTCACGGTGGAGCCAGTGCCGTAGTCGGCACCACCGTTTTTGGCGCTATTGCTGATGAGGTCGGTGTGGCGCATGGTGATGTATTCGGCGTTGGCGTTTTCGCCCATGCAGAAGATGGCGCCGCCGCTGCCCGTGGTGGCTTGGTTGTTCTTGATGATGATGCGCTGGGTTTTTTTGGTGCCGAAAATGCGGATGTATCCTTTGTGTGTGTTCAGTCCGCCGCCGTTGATACCTGCGGTGTTGCCGATGATTTCTGAAGCGAAACGCTCATCACGGGTGGCATTGATGTCGATATTGCCTTCTTCGGTGTATACGCCACCGCCGTTTACAGTAGCAGTGTTGCCATTGATGGCACCGTCAATGACGGAGACTTTCCCTTTTTGTAAATAAATTCCGCCACCCGATCCACCAGCCTCGTTGTTGCCGATGGTGACGCGACGCAGACGGATGTCGTATTCCCAACTTTGTGAATTTAAGGTACCTCGGCAATAGATTCCGCCACCATTACCGCCTAAAGCCTTGTTATTAGTGATTTCGATATGGTTCGACTGGGCGCCGCTTTCTGAAAACGAGCCGTATACAATCAGTTTTCCGTTGCCCGTGTAAACGCCGCCGCCATGCTGTCCCGCTGTATTGTTGGAAATGCTGGAGCGTATGCCCGTGCCGATTTCGTTGGGGTTGATGCTCACGTTGCCACCACCCAAATACATTCCGCCGCCGCTGCCATTCATGGCTTTGTTATAACGGATGGTGGTACTCAGCATGGTGACCGAGCCGGAATAGACATAGATGCCGCCGCCTGAATCGCCGGCTGAGTTGCCCAAAGTTTCTGTACTGCCGCCGATGATGGCACCTTCCATGTTGATATCGCCATTACCGAGGTAAATGCCTCCGCCCAAGCCGCTGGTGGCTTTGTTTTTTTGGAGGGTGGGCGAATATGCGCCTACCCTCGATTCGTTGGTGATGGTCACCGAGCCGTTTGCCAAATAGAGGCCACCGCCCGAGCCCGAGGCACTATTGTTGTCGATGGTGGAGTAATCGTAAACGGTAGTGGAAACCTTCGAGGTTGCATGGTTGTGTGTATATTCAACCGGATGGGCATTCACATAGATGCCGCCGCCGTCGCTGCCCGAGTTGTTTTGGATTTTTATCTCTTTATCACCGTTGATTTCGCCAATGACAACTTTGATGTCCTGCGGCTTGATGTCATCAATGTTAACATTAAGGTCAGTAGGCCACACACTGGTAGTTATACTTAAAGGATCATAATCGCTTGAGGTGATAAGTGCCACGCCGCCGCCCTCGCCGGTACCGCCGTTGTTGCTCCATGTCTTGTTATTTTCGATAGTTCCCTGATAAAGGTAACAATTGGTGCCGTAGAAAGTGCAGTTTTTGTGTCGGGTGATGCACACGCCGCCGCCTTGTCCCGAGCATCTGTTGTCTTTGATGGTGCCGCCATTCAGCACAAATTCCACCCGGATTGGCTCTAATGGATTAAGAAGCCCTCCTTCTGGGTCGAAGGCATAGTAGGCAACATTTGAGTTACTACTCCCACCAGGGTGAATTTGTTCGCCGCACAGCATGATGCCGCCGCCGTTGCCGTATGACTTGTTGCCGCTTATCTCAGAGTTTTCGTCCATTGTGAGGATGCTGTGGCCAGGGTCCATCTCGGTGGCATCGACGAAAGTGCCGTAGAAGATGCCGCCACCGTCTCCCTTTGCTATGTTGTTGAGTACCTTGCATTCTATGAGGGACGCCGGTCCCCTGAGTTGCATGCCTCCGCCCACGCCGCTGTTCCAATTGTTCTGGACGATGTTGTTTTGAATGAGCATGTTGTAGGGTTCATGGTGTCGTATGCTTGGACCAAGGTTGTTTTCCATTTTGCAATTGGTCACTCTTACGGGCGAGCGAAAGTTGGAAAGCGTGCGGATGACTCCATTTGTTGAAATGGTCGTCCCTCCCGAATTCGTGGTGGCATTGCCGTTGAGGCAGTAGCAATGGTCGAAAAGGCAATGGTCGATTTTTACATAGTTGTTTTGTATCAAACTTCCTTTCGTACCTTGCATTCGCACAGCGCAATAGCCTGAACCTGCTGCGAGTTTGGTGAAGTGGCATTGCGTCAATGCAACCCTGACGCCAGCAGCAATGTCGGTTTGGGTCATGATTTGGATGCCAGCGGTGGAAGTGCTACTATTAGTGGCGTAGTTCTGCAAGGTAACCTTGGTAAGCGTAAGCGTACCTTGCTGCATCCTGAACGGCTGACCTCCGCCATCCCTATCGAAACGATGGATAATGCCCCCTTCCTCCAACCTGACTTTTCGGTTCGCGGTGTCGGTAGTGATTTCCACCATTTTGGCTGCACCGCCGTCTAATACGAAGTTCCCGCTCCAATGCGAAGATGCTTCGTCGAAATTATCCGGATCGTCGGTCGTGATGTTTTCAGGTTTTTTCCCAAGCACAGTGATGGATTTGTTGGCTGGGTCGGTATTGTAAGTGGCCATGAGGAACCATGCCGTGCCACGCGCCGCGTTGGTTTTCAGGGTGGGTTTGCTCGGTGTGCAGGCTGTGCAACCGTCGGCAAGTTGCAGCGTTATGGAAGCATTGCTGCCGCTCACGTTGAACTGCCCGGTGGAACGGACGGTTTCTGAGGTGTTGAAGATGATGGTAATGTGAGTGTTTGTGTTAGCTGTAACATTGCCGAGGTAGGTGTAATTGGTGTTGCTGCCATTACATTTAAATTGGTTGCCACTTCCTGTGCTTGTCAAGGTGTAGGTGCCTGTTGTTGATATTTCAAGCGTTTGCGCCCAAGCCATTCCGCTCGTAAGCATCACCATCATGGCGATCATCAAAAATCGGTAAAGTTTTCCGTAGTTCTGCATTGTTGTTTGTTGAGAAAAGTATTTCATTGATTTGTTAGTTATTATTCAAAATTATGGTAAGTGGGATGGCTCCCAAAAAATTATCTGCGAAATGAAAATGCCTTAGGCAAGCCCATTGCTGGTTGGGCTTGTCGGAACAGGTTGGGTCGTGGTTGCCCTATGCCTTGCATTGCGTGCAGCGCGGCTGGGGCAGGTTCAGATTGGTGACTTGTCGTAGTCGTGTTGTAGTAATGTAACGCATTCATTTTGCGCATGATAAAATGTTTATTTGTATTGCTCTCTTGCCCCTTGGCCTCACGGTTTTTGGAGCCGTTGAAATAATCTGCAAAAATAGGTATTTTTACCTATCAATCAACACTTTACGTAGAAATATTTCAAGTATTTTGCACTGGTGGTGTAAATTGTTGGTAATCAATGAGATATAAAATCTTATTCGGGTGAAAACAGGTGGTCTAAGAGCACTTCGTCAAGTTATTTTCCGTTCAGCGCTGCCTCGGCCTGCTTGATGGTGCCGCGCTCGCCGTTGACGAAGGCCACCACGAAAGCGTCCTTGTAGCCCATGGCACGCAGCTCGGCTTGGCGCTTGGTGGCGGCTTCCTTGCTGGTAAACCTTCCCGAAATGTAACGGAACGCGCCGTTGTATTCGTAAACCGAAACCTCCTTCACGCCGCTAAAAGCCTTGTCAGTGGAAGCCACCTTCTTGTCGCGGCTGGCAAACTGGACGGCGAAATAGGTGTCGCCCGTAGCCGCCGACTTTGTCGCTTCGGGCTTGGCGGCGGTGTGGTTCTCGGCCTCAAACTCGCGCTTGTAGTCCTCGAAGGCGCGATAGAGTGCCAAGGCCATCTGCGTCTGCCCCTTCTCCGAGTTGAGGAACTGCTCTTCCTTGGCGTTGTTGATGAATCCAAGTTCCACCAAGATGCTCGGCATGGCGGTCTTCCAAAGCACGAGGAACCCCGCCTGCTGCACGCCACGGTCGTGGCGGCCCCTGGCGGCAAACTGCTTCTGCACCTTGTCGGCGATGTCGAGGCTCTGCTTTTGGTACATGCTCTGCGACAGCGAGAAGAGGATGTAGGCCTCGGTGCTGTTGGGGTCGAAGTTGTCGTAGGCGTCTGTATTGTCTTCCAAGAGGATGGAGGCGTTTTCCTTCTTTGCCACGGCGAGGTTCTTCTCGTTTTTCGACTCACCCATCACGTAGGTCTCCGCACCGTTGGCGGTGGTGGTGCCCTCGGTCGAGTTGACGTGGATCGAGACGAACACGTCGGCGTTGTTGCGGTTGGCAATGGCGGCACGTTCGCTCAGCTCGATGAACTTGTCGGTCTTGCGCGTGTAGACCACCTTCACATCGGGCATGTTCTCTTCGATGTAGGCCCCAAACTTCTTGGCCACGGCCAGGTTGATGGCCTTTTCGGTGGTCACCTTGCCCAAGGCGCCCGTGTCCTTTCCGCCATGGCCCGCGTCGATGACGATGGTCTGTATCTTCTCGCCCTTCTGGGCCAAGGCGAACAAAGGCAGCATAAAAATCAAGAGCAAAACACCAAATCGGGAAATCTTTCGTTCTATCATAGTAAACCGGAATTAAATTGAACCATAGTTCATAAAGTTCATTTGTTTATCTTTGCAGCGAATTTCAAGCGTACAAAAGTAATCGTTTTCGCATTGACAAAACGCACGGCACATAAGAAATATTTTCCAACGGCGGCTTTTTCGTTGCTTGCCGCGATGGTCGTGTTGTTTTACGGCTGCAAGCAAACCGCTCATATTGAGAAAGATAAGCATGATTTTGAGCCTGTTGCAGTTGACAGCATTGTGGCTGACACGACCAAGATTGAAGAGCGCATCGTCGACACGATCACGATGATGGTCGACAGCATCCCGACCGATTCAATAGTGCCTCCTGCCATTGATTCGTTGGCGACGAACGACACTTTGCGCCTTCCTGCCGACAGCATTGTAGCCATCGATTCGTTGCGTTACGACACCCTGAAACACGCCAAGCGCCGCCACATCACCCCGCCGCGCTCCAACTCGGCCATCGAGGTGCAGGTGATCTGCTCGGCCTCCGACTCGTCGTATCGCGACATGAACCAGAAGAAAATCTACTATTACGGCAACGCCGAGGCGAAATACGACGACATCACCCTGAAAGCCACCTGCCTTGAGTTCGACCTCGAGACCAGCACCTGCAAGGCTTACGGCGTTTTGGACTCGTTGGGCAAATGGCAGGGGAGGCCCGTGTTCACCCAAGGCGAATCGACGTTTGAGGCCAACGAGATGCTTTACAACTTCAAGACGAAGAAAGGCATCATCACCAAGGTGTGGACCGAGGAGCAAGGCGGCTACCTCCACGGCGAGCGCATCAAGCGCATGGACGACAACACCATCAACATCCGCACGGGCGGCTACACCACCTGCGACCTCAAGGAGCACCCGCACTACCAGTTCAAGTTCACCAAGGCCAAGGTCATCCCCGACGACAAGATCGTCACCGGCCCCATCTACATGACCGTCGCCGACATCCCGTTGCCGTTGGCCCTGCCTTTCGCCATGATTCCCAACACGAAAGGCAAGAAGTCGGGCATCATCATCCCCACCTACGGCGAGTCGGCCAACCGAGGCTTCTACCTCGAAAACGGCGGCTATTACTGGGCCATCAACGACTATTACGACTTGCAGGTGCTCGGCGACATCTACACCCGTGGCTCGTGGGGCATCAAGCCGACGTTCCGCTACAACAAGCGCTACAAGCACAACGGCTCGATAGCGTTGGGCTTCGCCGTCAACAAGATAGGCACGAAGGGCGCCGCCGACTACCAGGAAAGCACCGACTTCAAGATCAGATGGACCCACAAGCAGGACACCAAGGCCCACCCGAGGCGCAGCTTCTCGGCCAACGTCAACATCGTGAGTTCCAACTTCAACAAATACAACGCCACGACCGTCAACGACCAGCTGAGCAACACCTTCCAGTCGAGTATCGCCTACCAGACCAACTTCGGCGGCAAGGTCTACCTCACCGTCAACGCCAACCACAGCCAAAACACGCTGACGCGGCAGGTGACCGCCTCGTTGCCCGAACTCACCTTGAACGTCAACACGTTCTATCCTTTGCAGAATGTCGGCAAGGCAGGCAAGAAACGCTGGTACCAAAGCCTCAGCATGGGCTACACGATGAACGGAAAGATGTATGTCAACGGCGTCGACACTGTCTTGTTCAAGGGCTTCACCGACGACTTTGGCGGCTGGGCGCGCAACATGATCCACAACTATGCCCAAATGGGCATCAAACACACCATGCCCATCGGCGCCACCATCAAGCTGTTCAAGCATTTCTCGTGGACCAACAACGTGACGCTCAACGACTATATGTACTTCAACCGCTTCGAGAAACAGTGGATCCACGACACCGACTCGACCGGCCATCTGCAAACCGACACCATCTTCGGCTTCCGCAACTTGGTCGACTTCAGCGTGAGCACCAAGCTCACCACCAAAATCTATGGCATGGTCAACTTCGCCAAAGGCCCCATCCGGGCCATCCGGCACGTGTTCACGCCCGACATCGGCTTCACCTACCGTCCCAACTTCGGCGACCCGAAATGGGGCGTCTACGGTTCCTACATCGACGGCGAAGGCAAGGAACAGATCTACAACAAGTTCGACCGCGCCCTTTATGGAACGCCTTCGCAAACCCAACAGGGACTGCTCACCTATAATTTCAACAACAACCTGGAAATCAAGGTGCCATCGGCAAGCGACACCATCACGGGCTTGACGAAAATCCCTATCTTGGAGTCGTTCAGCATTTCGGGCAACTACGACGTCACCAAGGATTCGGTCAATTTCTCGCCGATTTCCATCAGCGGGCGCACCACCTTGTTCAAGAAGCTGGGCATCAACTACAGCAGTTCGTGGGACCCCTATGCCGCCGACTCGTTAGGACGCCGCATCAACCGCTTCGAACTCACCGAAAACGGACGGCTGTTCCGCAAGACGAATTCGACGTGGCGTTTCAGCCTCAGCTACAGCTTCAACCAAAACGACCTCAAGAAACTGAAAGGGGAGAAGGGCAGCCAGGCCTTGCGCGACGAAATCAACGAGAACGCACGGAAGTCGGGCATGTTCGACCCCGACGAGCTCAACGAAATCCTCGGCAACCCCAACGGCTATATCGACTGGACCACGCCCTGGTCGCTCTCGCTGAGCTATAACCTCACCTACACGACTTCCATCGCCTACGCCGCCTTCATGGGCATCGCCACCAACACGCATGTGCACACCATCGGCCTCAACGGCGACATCAGCATCACGCCCAAGTGGAAGATCTCCTTCTCGACCGGCTGGGACTTCGTCAACAACAGCATCAGCTACACCAACATCAGCGTCTACCGCGACCTGCACTGCTGGGAGATGCGCTTCAACTGGATCCCTATTGGCAGCTACAAGAGCTGGAATTTCACCATCAACGTGAAGGCGCAAGCGTTGAAGGACTTGAAGTATGAGAAGAAGAAGGATTACCGCGATAATTAGTTTAGAGTTTAGGGTTTAGAGTTTAGAGTAGTTTGTAGTTTGCAGTTAGTAGTTAGTAGTTAGTAGTTTTGAGTTAGTAGTTAGTAGTTTTGAGTTGGCATAGCTAATGTTTGCAATGACGCAAAACGCCTCGAAAAAACAACATGTGGCATTAAAACCTGCTCCGTAGGAGCTATCTTTTAATAGAACAACAAAACAGAACGCCCAGCCAATGCTCCGTAGGAGCTATCTTTTAATAACATAGCCCAACACCCCGTTTCGTTATGCTCCGTAGGAGCTTCCTTTTGTTTCATTTTTGAATTTTGAATCTTTAAATTTTGAATCTTTAAATCTTTAAATTTTAAATCTTTAATCTTTAAATCAAAAAATCCCTATCTTTGTCCCCGACAAACCTTATTAATTAATTATCCTATGAAAAAAGCATTTACCCTCATCCTCGCGCTGGCCCTCGGTCTTGGCCTGAAAGCGCAATGTCCGCTCACCACCGCCGTCGACTTCACGGCCACGGACGTTCACGGCACCGAAGTGCACCTGTTCGACATCCTCGACGGTGGCCAAGCCGTGCTCATCGACTTCTTCTTCACCACCTGCGGGCCGTGCCAGCAAGCCACGCCCAAAATCGTGGAATCCTACTACGCCATGGGCTGCAACATGCACGACGTGTTCTACATGGAAATCGCCACGGGCGACAGCGAAGCAGCCTGCCTCAACTGGGTGAACACCTACGGCGTGGAATATCCCACCATCAGCGGTGAGGCCGGCGGCACCGCCATTTGCAACCAATACCAAATTCCGGCCTATCCCACGCTCATCCTCATCGCCCCCGACCGTTCCATCGTCATCAACGACTTGTGGCCCATCAACAATGCCCAGACGGTCATCGCTGCCTTGGAACAACATGGCTTGGAGCAGCACGACTGCAACACACCAAGCTACGACCCGCAAGTGACTATCAACATCGACGATGTGACTGACTCCAGCGTCACGGCCACTTTCACGCCTAACGAGGACTGTGTCTCCTACAGGTATATGCTGACCACCGAAAGCGCCATGGAAGGCTGGGTGCAAATGATGGGTCTCTCTGTGCCAGAAATCGTAAACACACTTGGCATTCTTGGCGAAGGGGTCTTCACCAATACCTTCCCCAACTTGGAGCCCAACATGGAATTTGCCATTTATGCCGTGCCTTCCGACATTAATGGAGAACTGGGCGAGGTTGTGCTTGCAACCTTCACCACCCTGCCGATGCTTGACGAAACACTGACCTTCAGCATGGATACGGTTAATTTGAATTGGGGCGAATTGACTTGGATTACCGTTTATAACAACACCGAAGTTGATGCAATCGTAACCAATACATGCGACGAGATGTGGTGGTTGAACTTCACCTTGGATGGTCATGAAATGTTCGATTGCAATTTTCCGCTGGAATTCACTATTCCGCAAGGCGAATCTGTTGAACTTGGTATTGAGTGTTCAATAGTTGGCAAGAGTATTGTCCCCGATGTCGTCACCTTGTGGAGCAACCTGCCAAGGGCGCAATTTGTGGTCATGGTGGACGACACTTGGTCAGTGAATGAAAACGAGGCTTCCATCACCCTCTTTCCCAACCCTGCCAACGACTTCGTGACCCTCAAGGGCGAAAGCCTTGGCACGGTGCGCGTCTACAACATGCTTGGGCAGAAGATGGACGAGTTTGAGGCCAACGGCACCGAACTCCGCATCAACACGGCTGGTTACGAAAACGGCGTCTATTTTGTCAAGGCCAATGAAAAGACAATGAAATTTGTTGTGAAACACTGACATACAATAGGGCTGCCACACTGTGACAGCCCTATTATTGAACATCCCCCAATCGAACAACTCCTACCTAATCAAAACGTATAGCCGAACGAGAAATAGCCTCCGAAACGGCTTTTCTCGGCATAGTTGGACCAGTGGGCGGTGAGTGAAATGGGCCCCAGAATGCTGTTGTAGGAATACTTCAGCCCGGCACCGTGGGTCATGAAATTGAAAATGTCGGTAAACGACATGCCGCCTGTACCCAACATGCCCCATGGCACCGAGGTGTTATACATGGCCGTCAGGTAATGCTTGCCGAAGAAGTTGTAGCGCAAGTCCAAACGCAAGATGCTGGCATTGCTCTCGTCCAAGTCCTCGATGCTGGTCAAGCCGATGAAGGGCGTTTGGTTTTCGAAGTGGCGCCCTGCTATTTCGCCTCCGCCTATGTTTCTCAAATTGTAGTATTGGACCAACGGCGAATTGCTGACGATGTTGCCGATATAGCGGCCATACACCTGCGGGATGATGCTGAAACGTCCGTCGGCGGGCGTGATATAAGCCTGGAAAGCGTAGTTGATGTCGAAATACTTCTCCCTAGTGGAAGTCAGGTAGTAATAATGGCTGTTCAGGTTGGCCAAGATGCCGTGATTGGCAAAATAAGGGTCGTCCAAGTTGTCGTATTGCATCATGACGAAAGGAGCCAGTATCTTATTGTCAACGAAATAGTGATCATCGTAAGAGCTTTCATCGAAGGAGGATTTGTCGTAGGTCGTATAGATGAATGATGCGCCCACATTGGTGCTGAAATTGAGCAGGTGGAACTCCGAGATGTAGGCGTTGACCTTCATTTGCTGGTAGTGCAGGTTGACATACTTGTCGAGGAGGCCTCTGGTGCGGAAATGCTCGTTCCTGTAGTCGGCTGACACGTTGAAGTTGGCAAGCGACGAACGCGAGTAGGTGTAGTAGAGGCTGAGTTTTGGGTTGTAGCTGAGTTTGGCTTGAAGGCCGAACTTGGAGGAGCCGAAGCGTTTCTCGTTGAAGTTGATGCCGAGCAGCAAGGCGGCGCCTTCTTCGGTGTCGTAGCGCAGGCCGAGACCCATCACATGAGGTGCAGCGCGCTTCACGTTGACGGTGAGGTCGTAGTCGTCGGTCGTGGGACCTTGAAGATGCAGCGGGTCGTTTTCCTTGACGGTGTAGGTGATTTCGTCGAAGCTACCCGTGCCACGGAAGATGCTCATCATCTTTTCGATGTCGGCATTGGAATAGAAGCTCCCTGGTTTCAGCTTGCCTTTGCGGATGAGCCAGCGGCTTTCGCGGTCACTAATGCCTTCGATTTTGATGGAACTGATATACACCGAGTCCTGCAAGAGGTTGAGAGCCTTGGGGGCATGAAGCTGTTTGCCGACGTAAGTCCCATTGGCCGCGTCAAGTTGTTGCTTGATGGCCAACAACTGGTCGTGATACTTCTCTGCCTGTTTGTAACCCCGATGGACCAAGGTATCGATGGCTTCTGGCGTGAAGCTGAGCATTCCAAAGCCCGTGATGTCGGGCACGATGCGGATGTCGCAAAGCTCGCGGTTCTCCTTGCGTTTGGCGCTGGTGGTGTTGATGAGCAGGCGGCCCATCACTTGGGGCAGCGACTTCAGGTCGCTGGCCGTGATGCCTTTCTCGCTTGTCACCTCAACGCCAATGATGATGTCGGCCCCCATCTCCTTGAGCACGTCGGCAGGGAAATTGTTGACCAAACCGCCGTCGACGAGGACGTATTGGCCTATCTCGACGGGCGCAAACACACCCGGGATGGCCATGCTGGCTCGCATCGCGGTTGGCATGCTGCCTTGGCGCAGCACCACTTCCTTGCCCGTGATGAGGTCGGTGGCCACGCAAGCGAAGGGGATGGGCATGTCGTCGAAGTCTATTTCCTCCTGATAGCCGACGCAAAGGTCGTTGAACAGGTTGATCAAAGAGCTGTTGTTGACGTAGGCACTCGGCAGCTGGCTGAGCAGGTTGCCTTTTTCGGCTTGCTTGCGAAGCGTGCCGTCGCCAAACGGGAGGTTGAGTACGTTGGTGCTTCGCCGTTCACGCATGACCTTGGAGAGGTAGGTGCGGTCTATTTTGTTGCCGATCATCTCGTTCCACTGGATGTTCGAGATGAGTCGCGTCATCTCGTCGGGTTCGTAGCCCATGGCGTAGAGGCCGCCGATGATGGAGCCCATGCTGGTGCCCGCCACATAGTCGACGGGGATGCCCATTTCATCAAGATATTTCAACACGCCGATGTGGGATGCACCTTTTGCGCCGCCTCCACCCAGCACCACGCCCACCTTGGGGCGTTTCGTTTTTTTCGTTGTGGTTTGGGCCTCCAAGGCAACGGAAGCCGAAAGGATAAGGGCGATAAGGAGTGAGAGTCTCTTCATTTTTACAGGTTTGAAAATCGTGCAAAATTACTGATTTCTCGCTTATTCTCGCGTGATTTTCGGAATCAGGCAAAAAAAAGGCCGCCCAAACGAGCGACCTTCTTTTACCCTAATGTGAAGAATATTACTTCTTCAGCTTGCCCAAACGGGCGGTCACCTTATAGGTGGTCTTTGAATAGATGTCGGTGCCCAGAACGGGAGCGTGACGATGGCTTTCCACTTGAGGATAGACCACCACGTCGTAGCCCGGGTTCTTTTGCATCAGTTGGTAGAGGGCGTAGTTGGCGCCTCCAGGGATGCTCAGTCCAATGTAAGGAATGACGGTTCCGACGGACGAGGTCTTACCGATTTCCTTGGTACCGAAGAGGTGCTGCCAGTCGATGAAGAGAACGCGTGTGACGGTGGCTTCGCCCGTCACTTGGTCGGAAAGTTCGAAGTCTTCAGCGTGATACTCAACATAACTGTTGGGGGTCTTCATGCTGTGGATGTAGGTGTGGCAGCTGCTCATGAACAGGCAAGCGATGGCGCACACCAAAACGAGTCTGAATTTCTTCATGATAATTTGATTTTAAGTTATTGATAATGTTTTAATTAGGGTTATCGTATCTGATCAGAACTTGTAGCGGATGCCGACCAAGGCAAAACCTTGTGTACCAAAGCCGCCCTCAATATAGCCGCGCAGTTGGGCACCACCAAATTCGATGCCGAGGGCCGAAAGTTGCCAAAGTAAAATCTTTTTCATCGTAGTGATTTTGATAATTAATAGTTGTAGTAATCGAAGTTTTTATAAACTGCAAAGATACTGATTTTTTCTATTGGGCTGAACAACTTTGGCTTTTTTTATTGCATTCACACGAACAAAAAACAATACATATATATGATTATCAATCATATTGGGGAGGGTAAAACCTGCTCCGTAGGAGCTTTCTATTGATGACAAGTTGCAGTAAACCAGTGCGTTATGCTCCGTAGGAGCTTTCTTTTGTTGGGTTATTGGAAATTGCCTAATATAAAAAGCCCACTGCAACGGTCTGCAATGGGCTTTCATACGATTAATATTAATAAGGTGTACCTTACATCATCAGGAACGACATCATCACACCAGCCGCGACAGCCGAGCCGATAACGCCGGAGACGTTCGGGGCCATGGCGTGCATGAGCAGGTGGTTCGACGGGTCGTACTTCTGGCCTTCCACTTCGACGACGCGGGCGCTATCGGGCACTGCCGAAACGCCAGCGGCACCAATCATCGGGTTAATCTTCTCCTTCAAGAAGAGGTTCATGAACTTGGCACCGAGCAAACCGCCAGCGGTGGCCACGCAGAACGAAAGGGCACCGAGGACGAAGATCTCGATGGAACTCATGGTCAGGAACACGGAGGCTTGCGTCGAAGCACCCACCGTGAGACCCAAAATCATGGTCACGATGTCAATCAAAGGATTGGAGGCGGTGTTTTGCAAACGCTTCACCACGCCCGACTCCTTGATGATATTGCCGAAGAACAGCATTCCTAACAGCGGCAGGGCCGTGGGGCTGATGAAGGTGGTCAGGATGAGGCCGACGACGGGGAACATGATTTTTTCAGTCTTGTTCACCATACGCGGGGCGCGCATCTTGATGAGGCGTTCTTCCTTGGTGGTCAGCAGGCGGATGATGGGCGGCTGGATCACGGGCACCAAAGCCATGTAGGAATAGGCTGCAATGGCGATGGGACCGATGAGGTTGCGCGTGCCGTTCATGCCGTTGGCCAAACGCGACGAGAGGAAGATGGCGGTGGGACCGTCGGCACCACCGATGATGCCGATGGCACCAGCCTCACGCAGGTTGAAACCGAGATACAAGGCTCCGATAAAGGTGAGGAACACACCCAACTGGGCGGCGGCACCGAGGATCATCAGCTTCGGGTTGGCGATGAGCGACGAGAAGTCGGTCATGGCGCCGATGCCCAAAAAGATCAAGGGCGGATACACACCCGAGGTCACACCAAAGTAGAGGTAGTTCAATACGCTTCCCTTCTGGTAAAGACCCGTCTGGAGGTTCAGCTCACCGCTTTGGAACACTTCGTTCAAGAAGGCTTTCACGTTCTCCACTTCGGTGGCGGCCAATCCGTATTTGGTCAGCTCCAAGTGGTCGACTTGTTTGATGGCTTCGCTCAACACCATGTGTTTGTTGCCGTCGCCGTCAAAGATGGTGAGCAGCATGGCCTTGGCTGTCTCCAAGTCGAAACTGTAAGCCCCCGAAGCTATGGCGTTTTGCGCGAAGTCAATGGCTTCTTGGAGCGTGACACCAGTGCCTTGGAAGAACGGGATGTTACCGCAGATGATACCAGTTCCGATCGGGATGAGCAGCATGGGTTCAAACTCGAAACGGACGGCCAGGAAGATGAAGAGGATACCCACCAGAATCATGATGAGGTTACCGATCTTGCAGTTGCGGAAGCCCGTGAGCAGCCAGAAGTTGCCCAAGCCTTCCTTCAGGCGTTCATTGGTCGTCATTTCCTTCACTTCGGCCTGGGCTACGTTGGCTTTCTTGACGTTCTTGCCTTCCAAAGCCGTGACGCGTTGGTCAAGGTTCTCGATTTGTTGTCCAAGTTCGGCCGTCTTTGCCGATTCGGCCACGACGGCGTCAGCGATTTCGGCCAACTGGGCGTTGCTTTGCTCAGCGGTCATCTCGCTCACCTGCTCGGTCTTCGCGAGGTCGGCGACCTTGGTGGCGAACATCGGGTTGTTGACAACCAGCATGTTCAGCAGCATCAGGAGCACCAACGAGCCGATGATGACCGCAGGTTTTCTGTAGATACTTTTCTTGCCTAACATGACCTTATCCGATTACGATTAAAGTATCACCTTGGAGCACATTGTCGCCCTGACGGCAGTTGATGGCGGTGATGGTACCGTCAGCCTCAGCCAGCAGGTTGTTTTCCATCTTCATGGCTTCGTACATGAGCAGCTTGTCGCCCTTCTTGACGGCGTCGCCTTGCTTGACGAAGATCTGCATGATGGTTCCTGGAAGCGGAGCGGCCATCTTGTAGCCCGCGCCACCAGCGGCGGCGGCAGGTTTCGGAGCGGCACTTTGAGTCGAGGCGCTTGCGGCGGGCTTGGCAGCCGGACGGGCCACGGGAGCCACCACAGGAGCGGCCTGCTCTTCCATCTCCACTTGATATTCGGTGCCATTCACATTGACGGTGGCAATGTTGCCCTCAATGTTCTGGACTTCTACTTCGTATGGTTTCCCACTAATGGTGAATTTGAATTTTTTCATTGTTGTTCAGTTTAACGTTTCCAGTGTCTAACTCCGTAATTTTTGTCGTTCCACGAGGTCTGGTGACGCTCGATGGTGATGACGTTGCTCTCCTCGTCGTGGAGGTTGGTCGTAAGGTACAGGGCCATACCGATGGCGGCTTGCACCTCCGCGGGGATTTCGCCTTCAGCCAGCTTGGTGACAGGCTTCACCGTGGCAGGTTTCACCTCCTTCACCTCGTTCTTCTGGGCGTCTTTCTTCTTGAAATAGGAAGCCACGCCGCTAAAGATCATCGAAAGGATGGCGAGGGCGAGGATGACGATGAGGAATCCCGCGATGGTGACGATCCAGCCTTTGGTGTAGACCCAGTCTTCGTGAGCCAACAGTAATGTAAATTGTAACAGTTTCATCGTTTCAAGGATTTACGGTTACAGCGGGATGTTCGAATGTTTCTTCTCGGGGTTGGCGAGGCGCTTCGTCTCAAGCGTACGCAAGGCACGGATGACACGGAAACGGGTGTTGCGCGGCTCGATCACGTCGTCGATGTAGCCGAACTTGGCGGCCTCATACGGGTTGGCGAACTTCTTGGTGTATTCGTCCACCTTCTGGGCAACGAACTCGGCACGCTCCTCAGGATTGGTGATCTCGGCGATCTTCTTGCCATCAAGCACCTCAACGGCACCGCTGGCACCCATCACGGCGATTTCAGCCGACGGCCAAGCGTAGTTGACGTCGTTGCGGAGCTGCTTGCAGCCCATCACGAGGTGAGAACCACCGTAGGACTTACGCAGCGTGACGGTCACCTTCGGCACGGTCGATTCGCCGTAGGCATACAACAACTTGGCGCCGTGGACGATGATACCGGCATATTCTTGGCCCGTGCCAGGCAGGAAGCCAGGGACGTCGACCAAAGTCACGATCGGGATGTTGAAGGCATCGCAGAAGCGCACGAAACGGGCGCCCTTGCGCGAGGCGTCGCAGTCCAACACGCCAGCGAAGAAAGCCGGGTTGTTGGCCACGATACCGACCGACATGCCATCGAAGCGGGCGAAGCCGACGATGATGTTCTTGGCGTAGTTCTTGTGGATTTCGAGGAAGTCGCCATTGTCGACGATGGCCGTGATGATGTCGGCCACGTTGTAAGGCTTGTTCGGGTTGTCAGGAATGATCTGGTTCAGAGCGTCTTCCATACGGTCGATGGGGTCGTTGCACTCCACGAGCGGGGCGTTCTCCATGTTGTTTTGCGGGATGAAGGAGAGCAGGCGACGGATGAGGCCGAGGCCTTCCTCTTCGTTCTCGACGGCGAAGTGGGCCACGCCCGACTTCTGCGAGTGGATGCGCGCACCGCCAAGGTCGTCGGTCGAAACGTCTTCACCGATGACGGTCTTCACCACCTTCGGACCCGTGAGGAACATGTAGCTGTTCGTGTTGGTCATGATGATGAAGTCGGTCAGTGCGGGAGAATACACGGCGCCGCCGGCGCAAGGGCCGAAGATGGCCGAAATCTGCGGGATGACACCCGAAGCGTTGATGTTGCGTTGGAAGATCTCAGCGTAGCCGGCGAGGGAACGTGAGCCTTCCTGGATACGGGCACCGCCCGAGTCGCAGATGCCGATGACGGGAGCGCCAACCTTCATGGCTTGGTCCATCACCTTGCAGATTTTCAGCGACATGGTCTCACTCAAGGCACCACCAAACACGGTGAAGTCTTGGGCGTAGACGTAAACGACGCGGCCGTCGATGGTGCCATGACCGGTGACGACGCCGTCGCCGAGGTACTGTTGCTTGTCGAGACCGAAATCGACGGTGCGATGGGTCACGAACATGTCAGTCTCTTCGAAGCTGCCTTCGTCGAGCAGGATGGCGATGCGCTCGCGGGCCGTCATCTTGCCTTTGGCATGCTGTGAATCGATGCGCTTTTGGCCACCGCCGAGGCGGGCCTCATTGCGTTTCTCCAGCAATTCCTGGATTTTTTGTTCTATTAACATATTTAGATTATTTTAATTGATGCTATATATTGTTGACTTCGAGACCACGGGACTTCGGGACTTCGAGGATTTGTGTCTCGCAGTCTCGTAGTCTCGCAGTCCCGCCGTCTTACTTGTTCTTGTTTTCGCAAAGTTCGGTCAACACGCCGAAGGTCGATTTCGGGTGCAGGAAGGCGATGCTCAAGCCCTCGGCACCTGGGCGCGGAGCCTGGTCGATGAGGCGGATGCCCAATTCCTTGGCTTCCTCAAGATGGCCTTCGATATTCTCCACGGCAAAGGCGATGTGGTGCATGCCGCCGCGACCGTTGTTGTTCTCGATGAACTTGGCGATGGTGCTTTCGGGCGAAGTGGGTTCCAAAAGCTCGATTTTGGTCTGGCCGCAGCGCAAGAAAGCGGTCTTTACCTTCTGGTCGGCTACTTCTTCAATGGCGTAGCACTTGGTGCCAAGCAGTTTTTCAAAGAAAGGAATGCTCTCGTCGAGGCTTGTGACGGCGATTCCAATGTGTTCAATGTGTGATGGTTGCATAATTATTCGAATAATTTATTGTTAAAAAATACGTATTTTGAAATCACGGTGCAAAGGTACAACAATTTCTGGGGTTTCCAAAGGAATTGTTGTACCTTGTTTAAAAAAGCCGTTACTTGCCCAACATAGCATCGAACGAGGCGATTTCGTCCTCTTTCAACACCACGATTTCGGTCATCGGACTGAACTCGAAGGGCTGGTAGTGGAACACCTGCGCCGCCACAAACTTGCCGTCTTTCGACCGAAGCACGACGAGCTTCACGTTGCCATCGGGCTGGATGTGCAACTTCTTCGTCAGGTCGAAGTGGCGATGTTCCAAGGCTGCCGTCAGGGTGGTGAAATCGTCGGCGGCGAAATAGTATTCCTTCTTGCTCACGGGCGATTGCGTGGGTTGATAGATGCAGCGGCGGAAGAGGCCTTTGCGCGTCAGTTCAGGGAGTTCGTATTTGGTTAGGTCTTTGAATTTTATTGTTTCCATTTTTTCTGTTGTTTAATTGTTTGATGTTGAATTGTTGAATTGTTGTTGTGGCAGGGACACATCAAAATACGCAGTATTCGACGGAGTCAATGCGTCCGCAATTGGCAAATGCCAACACGGTTTTTACGGACGCACACGGTGTGTCCCTACAAGGAAAAACGTGAAAAAACGGAAACCGCTAAACCAGGATGCGTCTCAGCCGGAAAACATGGTATTCCTTCGGGAACGCAACTAACTGGGTGACAGAATGGTGGATTAATTTCGACACCGTGGGACGGTGTGTTTGCAGCAAAGCGTGCCGGATGCTCACATTGTGGTTGACAACACGGTTGCGATGGACCAAAATATGGACGCTTGTGGTCGGGAGGCAAATGTTGGCCTCTTGTTGCAGCGCGTTGCGGTTGTCGGCAGCGGCGTTGTAGAGGTTCATCAAATCGGACCCCACCTTGTCGGCAAGCACGCTGCTTTCGGCCTGAGTTTCTTTCTTTACGTCTGACACAGAATGGTTTGTGCAACCGTTCAATTGCAGAAGAAGGAGAAACAATATGGTCGCCACGATGCGCATTTTGGTGATGGTTTTTTGTGAGGGCAAAGGTAAAGAATAATTCAGCGTAAAATTTATGATGTGATTAAATTAATTATTCAAATCATATTACGATGTAAATAATATATTATTTCGCTTCATAAATTGCTATATAAACCAAAATTTGTACTTTTGCGGTTTAAAAGTGTCTTATTCGTTTCAAAATCAGAAATAAATATGAGTAGTCCGATTTGGATATGGCAATACGCCGAATGGCCCCGTTTCTGTTGGAACAGCGACAGCATCATTGTCCCTTTGGCACGAGTGCGCGAAAAACAGGGCAGGCTGCTTGGCTTGATGAGCAGCCTCGGTTTCGATACCCAAAATGCCTCAACGCTTGAAGTGATGACTGAAGATGTGTTGCGCAACAACGAGATCGAAGGGTTGCTCCTCAATCCCGATCATGTTCGCTCGTCGGTGGCGTGGCACCTTGGAATTGAAATAGCTGGACTGCCCATACCTAATCATTACATTGAAGGTGTGGTACAGGTGTTGCTCGATGCCGTGTATCATGCCAATGAGCCTTTGACCGACCAGCGTTTGTTCGGGTGGCATGCGGCATTGTTTCCATACGGACAAAACGGTGCTTTCCCCATCACTGTGGCGGCATGGCGTCAAGGTCCCGAACCGATGCAAGTGGTGAGTGGAGCCTTGGGAAAGGAAAGAGTCCATTACGAAGCGCCACCATCGGATGATGTGCCCCGCCAAATGCAACTTTTTTTGGATTGGTTCAACAGCGAGCCCGTTATTGACCCCGTCTTGAAAGCTGCCATTGCGCATCTTTGGTTTGTCAACATCCATCCTTTCGACGACGGAAATGGTCGCCTGACGCGCACCATCACCGATATGCTTCTGGCTCGTGCCGATGGCTTGCCGCAACGTTTTTACAGCATGTCGGCGGCCATCCTGCGCGACAGGAAGAACTATTACGACACATTGGAATACATGGGGAAACACGGCTTGGACATCACACGCTGGCTGTTGTGGTTCCTGCAAACTTTGGAAACCGCCATCGACACCGCCATTGAGAAAACCCATCGGGTGATCAGGAAATCAATATTTTGGCAGGAAAAAGGCAATATCGCCCTGAACGAAAGGCAGATAAAGGTCATCAACCGACTGTGGGACGGCTTCGAGGGCAAACTCAACACCAGCAAGTGGGCAAAAATGACCAAGACTTCGACCGCCACTGCCTTGCGCGACATCCAAGACTTGGTCGAAAAAGGCATCCTTCGCCGAACCGAAGAAGGTGGCCGCAGCACGAATTACGAACTGGTGGAGGAGTAGTCGTATAAACTTGGAAAGTGAGGAAATCTCCCTTTTCCCGATAGATTTCCTCACTTCCAAAAGTACTAATTGGGACATAAATCACTTATGCACTCTCCGCACAAAGTCTTCCACCTCTGGCACGCCTCCTTGGTAGACCAAATAGCCGTTGTAAGGCTCTCTCGGGGTGATTTCGCTGTTGACGGGCGTAAGCATGATGTTCTTCACTTCCTCGCGGTCGTGAGTCTGGCCCAAGGCCCAGCCGAGCTTGATGTAAGCGGTCTCGGCGAGCATGTTCTGCGCAGGGATGATGCCACGGTTCATCAGGTCGCGGCCGGTGTCGTAGACGAACATGTGGGCATAGCCCCAGATGGTCTGCACGGTCATGTATTGGTGTACGCCCTTCTCGGTGGCGCGTTCGATGGCATCGAACATGCCACGGTTGACGTGACCCAAGCCTGTGCCGTCCCACACGATGCCTTGGTAGCCGTTGTCGACCAAAGCGTCAAGCACATCGGGCTTCATACCGGGGTAATAGTAAAGGATGGCCACGCGGTCGTCGAAGGTCGGGATGATCTTCACGTCGCGGTCGGCACGGCGGTGGTTGTAGACTTCCTTAATCGGCACCACACCACGCTTGCGGTCGACAGTGGCAACGGGCGTGTCGCCGATGGTGCGGAAGGTGCTGCGATAGCTTGAGTGCATCTTGCGCACGCGGGTGCCACGGTGCAGGAAGCCGTATTCATCGGAAGTGGGGCCAAACATGCAGACCATCACCTCGGCGATGTCGCCGTGACCGGCAGCGGTCATGGCGTGCATCAGGTTCAAGGCGGCGTCGGACGACGGGCGGTCTGAAGAACGCTGCGAGCCGACCAACACGACAGGCACTGGCAGGTTCTGGCACATGAAGGTCAGTGCGGCGGCGGTGTGGGCCAACGTGTCGGTGCCGTGGCCGATGACGATGCCGTCAATGCCGTTCTGGATTTCCTCGCCAATCTTCTTGGCCAAGGCCACATACTCCTTGGGCGACATGTTCTCTGAGAACACGGCAAACACCTTCTCGGTCTCAAGGTTGCAGATGTCGGCCAGTTCCGGCACGGCGCCATAGAGTTCACCTGGCGAGAAAGCGGGAATCACGGCACCCGTGCGGTAGTCCAAACGCGAGGCGATGGTGCCACCTGTGCCGAGCAATTTCACGTGTGGAAGTCCCTCGGTATAAGGGAATTCCTTCTCCGGGATGTGGTAGTTGGCTTTCTTGTAGTCGATTTCGACCATGCTCGTGATGGTGCTGATGTCGACGCCGATGTTGTAGCCCGTGTTGACCTTCATGACGATGTGTTGGTCGTCTTGGAAGGCGGCGCGAGGCAGGATCGTGCCTTTGAAGAGGCCACCTGTGGTTTGGCATTCGGCCTGACTCCACACGCGGCAGTTGTATTTCTTGAGCACCTCAAGGGCGGCTCCGTTATATCCTTGGAAAAAATCTTCAGCCATGTTGCAAATTATTTGATGTTGTTAGCCAATTCTTTCATTTCGATGTTGCCCATCGCTTCCTTCATCTGACCCATGATCCAGTTCTGGCGGTCGAGTTCGTTGCACTTTTTCTTCTTCGGTGCGAAGCCGGCGCAGAGGTTGTCGAGCTTGGTCAGCAGGTCGTCTTTCGCGAAGCGCTTGAAACCTATCTTATTCAGCACTTGCTCCATCGGCAGCGAAGCATCGTCAACCAACGTCGGGGCCATATTCCAGGCCAGACGGTAGTCCAAGCTTTGCTCCTTCAGGAAGGCGAAGAGGTTGTATAAAGTGCTGTCGTTGAACTTCGAAGCGGGGTTCTTGCCCAAGAGGTGCTTGAGCCTCATGCCGACAAAGCGACCCACCGTGCGACCGTCCACGCCGAGTTTCTCGACGATTTCGGCCATGATGGGGAACCAGTTCTTCGCGAAGATGTAGCGGAAGCAGTCCTCCGGCACGTTCCATTCCTTCAGCTTGTAGTAACGGTCGATGATTTCCGAAGGCAGTTCGGCTTTCAGCGCCTTGATGAAGGCGGGATCGAGCGGGATGGGGGCCGAGTCGGTGTCGGGATACATGCGGTCGGCACCGGGCAACACGCGCTCAAAGATGGTGATGCCATTCGACACGGCCTTGCGGGTCTCTTTCGGCACGCCGTCCCAAGCCATGAGGCAACGCTCTTCGATGGTCTCGATGGCGGTGGGCATGTCTTCTTGCGGACCCCACACGAGGATGAGGGCATCCTCATCGGTGGCGTGGATGCGTTTGCGCAGCTTGTGCCATTGCGAATCGGTAAGAACGGGTTCCAGCATCTCGTCGTGGAGCATGTTGGGACGCTCGAGGCAGGCGATGACCTTCAGGCGGTCGGCGATTTCGTCGGCAAACATCTTGCCGGGTTGGGTGAAGTGCGACAAAACGCCACGGAACTTCGGCAACTTGACTAGCTTCAGTGCGCCACCCTTGGCCTTGTTGTCGAGGATGGGCATATATTCGGTCGGGAACGACACGTCGATGACTTCCACTTTCCAGCCTTCTTTCGGGACTTCGCGGTTGAGGCGCTCTTGCAGTTGCACCAGCGACCACTGGCGGAAGCACTCGTTGTGCGACAACTCAGGGATCCACTTGATGTGTTGCACACCTTTCAGCTCGATGCGGGTGCCGCCTTTGCAGCTGACGTTGACGTCTTGGCGGCCTGCACCCATGCCCGTGCGCACCAAACCCGTGGAGCGGCCAAGGAAGCGGATGTATTCGCCCGTCTCCTTCAGTTCGTCGGGGTTCTTGCAGTCGGGATAAGTGACGGTCTCGATCAACGGCACGCCGAGACGGTCGGTCTGGTAGACACGGCGGTGGCCGATGTCGCTGATTTCGCGGCAGGCGTCTTCCTCGATGCTCAGCTGGATGAGGCGGATGTCTTTCTTCGGCAGCTTCAGTAGGCCTTCCACGCCCACGATGGCGGTGCGTTGGAAGCCCGTCGGGATGGAGCCGTCGAGGTATTGCTTGCGGGTGATGTGTACCTCGCCCACGATATTTAAGTTCGAACGCAAAGCGATGACGATGGCGTTGTGCAAGGCCTCGCGGTTGATGGGGAACGGCGGGGTGTCGTCGACGTCGTAGGTGCAGGCGGTGCCGTTCTTGATGCGGTAGACGATTTCCTTCTTCGTCTTGAACTCCATCAAGGCGGTGCCGTCGTATTCGCCGAGTTCCGACAGCGTTGGGCGCATGTGGCGGATGAGTTCGGCGTCATAGTCCTCAAACTTGTTGAATTGTCCGGCGGGACAGTGGCAGAACAGCTTCTCCTTGGTCTTGATCTGCTGGTGCACTTCGAGTCCCGACATGAAGCCTATGCGGTCATAGTCTTCCTGGGTGGCTTTTTTGCGCTCGACGTAGCCGGCTTGTTGCTTGGTTAGCTCGTAGTTGGCGCGTGGGTCAAAGTTGGTGCTCATATTTCGTTTAATTTCAAATTTCAAGATTCGTTTGACGCGGGACTGCGAGACGCGGGACACGAGACTTACAGCCCGTTTTGGTTCCGGCGGATTTGCAATCCGGCGGTGCTGAATTGGGGATTTGCAATCCCCTCTTCAAAATCAAGCGGCTAAAATAGGAAATATTTGGATTGGTTGAACAAAGAAATTCATTTTTTACACTTTTCCAAGATTTCAATCCCCGTCGTCAATCGTCCGTGCAATCTTCTCGATGTTGAGGCTGCGGGCAGAGGCGTCGATGATGTCCTTGTAGATGCCGCCTTTCTTATAAATGGTGTCGGGGTCGCCGTCTTCTTCGACGCGACCTTGTTGCAAAGCATAGATGTAGTCGGCGTCGATGATTTGCGAGATGCTGTGCGAGATGATGATGACGGTGCGGTCTTTCTTGATGGCGTCGATGCTGTTCTTGATTTGCTCGGTGGCGATGGCGTCGAGGCTGGCCGTGGGTTCGTCGAGGAAGATGATGGGCGGGTTCTTAAGGAACATTCTTGCGATGGCGATGCGCTGCTGCTGGCCGCCCGAAAGGTCCGAGGCCTTGTTTTCGAACTGCTTGGGCAAGGCTATGATTTGGTCGTAGATGTAGGATTTCTTGGCGGCTTCCACCACGTCCTCGTGCGTGGCTTTGGGGTTGCCGTAAAGGATGTTTTCCTCGATGGTGCCGTCAAAGATGTGGTTCTTTTGCAGGACGAGACCGATATTTTCGCGGAGGTATTGCGTGTCGTATTCGCGCAAGTCGACGCCGTCCAAGAGGATTTGACCCACTTGCGGCTCGTAGAACTTATCCAAGAGGTTGACGATGGTGCTCTTGCCTGCGCCCGACAGTCCGACTAAGGCGGTAATCCTGCCTGGGTCGATGGTCATGTTCACATCGAAAAGGGCTTGGTTGCCATTGGGATAGGTGAAGTCGACATGCTTGATTTCGAACTTGCCGTGGATTTTTTCTGGACGGTAGCTGCCCGAAGGCTCGATGTCTTCTTTCGAGTCGATGATGCTGAAAAAGCCTTCGGCATAGATGAGCGCGTCGTTCACGTCGTCGAAGATGCGTTGCAGCTGCGTGATGGGCGCGATGACATTGCTGAACAGCATGACGTGGTACATGATCTTACCGATCGTCATGCCCGGATAGTCTATTAATACAAGGTATGCCGTCAGGATGATGACCAACACCGTGCCGACTTGCTTCACGAAGCTTTTCACGCCGTTGTAATAGAATGCCACGCGGCGGGTTTTCATCTGGTTTTCAGTGACTTGATTCTGAATATCCAGTTGCTTTTGGGCCTCGATTTGCTCGCGGTTGAAGCTTTTGATGACATTGATGGAGTCGATGATGTTTTTGATACCTTGGCTCTTGGTTTCAAGGTGCGAGCGCATCTCACGGCGCCAGCCTTTCAGTCTTCGTGCCTGTCGATAAGTGATCCAAAAGTAAATCGGAACGATGCCCAAAGCCACCAAACCTACGTAGACATTGGCCGCGAACATTAATATAAGTGCCAGCAAAGCGCTTGTGAACAGAGGCAACAGGTCGATGAAGAAGTTTTGCACTGTGCGCGATAATGAACTGACACCCTGGTCGATACGGGCTTGGAGCTTGCCTGTGGCGTTGTCGCCTGTGTTGAAAAAGGCCATCTTGAAGGTAAGCACCTTCTCGATGACGCTTTGGGCCAAGTCGCGGCTGACGAAGATGCGCATCCGTTCGCCAAAGTAGTTCTGCGCATAGGTGATGAGCGCCGACAGCACTTCCTTGCCAAGCAGGACGATACTGATGATGGTGATGATGCGGATAGCCTGTGCGCCCCAGTTGACTCCATCGGTGATGAGGCCGTTGATGCTGTCGACGGTCCAGTCCAAGACGATGGCGTTGACCTGTGCCATCAATGAGCCGATGAGGGTTAGGATTAAAGTAATGAATACCAGCCATTTGTATGGTTTTACAAAAGGGGCTACGTTTTTGAAGAGTTGGAAGAGGTTCATGAGCGATTTTATGAATTTAAGGTGCAAAAATAGGGTTTTGGCCTTGAACTTCAATAAATTTTCTAATTTCGCAGCCTGAAAAACTGTTGAAATGGAAAACATTTGGTTGAACGAAGCCTACAAAGGCGAAGTGCCCGACTTTCACGGTCGCGTGGGCTGGGCATGCCCGTCGAACATCGCCTTGGTGAAATATTGGGGCAAAAAAGGAAAGCAACTCCCACAGAACCCGTCGATTAGCTTCACCTTGTCGGAATGTCGCTCCGAGACATTCGTTACATTTGAAAAAGCCGACCGATTCGGATTCAGCTTCTTTTTTGAAGGCAAGGAGAATCCCGCATTTGGCGCAAAAATCGAGAGATTTCTGCTTGAGAATCAAGCGTTTTTCCCATTCATCAACCAACTAAACCTGAAAGTCGAGAGTCGCAACACGTTCCCACATTCGTCGGGCATCGCTTCCTCGGCTTCTTCGATGAGTGCTTTCGTGATGTGTTTGCTTGACATCGAATATCAATTTGCTGGAATTGAACATCAACTTGCTGGCAATTTTGGTGTCAATGCACAAAAAGCCTCCTATTTCTCCCGATTGGCCTCGGGCAGTGCGGCACGCTCGGTGTTCCCCGCAATGGCACTTTGGGGCAAAACGGAGGCCTACAAAGGCAGTTCCGACGAATATGCCGTTTCGCTCGAAAACGACATCCATCCCGTTTTCAAGACCTATCACGACAGCATTTTGATTGTCAGCGGCGAAACCAAGTCCGTTTCGAGCCGTGCGGGGCATGCCTTGATGGAGGGAAATCCATACGCACCTGCCCGTTATGCGCAGGCCAACGAAAACATCAAGAACCTGCTTTCCGCCTTGAAATCGGGCGACTTGGACACCTTTATTAATATCACCGAATCGGAGGCATTGCAACTTCACGCCCTGATGATGTGCTCCAATCCGTCCTTTATCTTGATGAAACCCAATACTTTGAATCTTATCAACGAAATCCGACGTTTCCGCGAAGAAACCAAAACACCTGTGTGTTTCACTTTGGACGCGGGTCCCAACGTGCATCTGCTTTATCCGGATAATGAAGCGAAAAAAGTGGAGAAATTCATCAAGAATGAATTGGTAACGTTCTGTAATCAAGGCCGTTGGATTGCTGACCATGTTGGCGACGGCCCGAAAAACCTGCTGCCATGAGAGAGCGTTATTACAGCAAGGTCATCCTTTTCGGTGAGTATTCGATGATTTTCGACAGCACCGCCTTGATGGTGCCGCTGAAAAAGTTCTCGGCACAGTGGCGGTTTGCCTCGTCAGCGCAAGGCTCAACCGCTTCAAATGCTAGCTTGAAACGCTTCGCGGAATATCTTTCCACCTTAAATGATGCTGAGGAAATTTTTGATTTACAGCGACTAAATCGTGACTTGCGCTACAATCTCTATTTGGATTCCAACGTGCCTTCAGGCTATGGCTTGGGCAGTTCGGGAACCTTGGTGGCCGCCGTTTACGATGGTTATGCCAAGAAAAATAACGATGATTTATTGGCCTTGAAGGCTCTTTTCGGCCAAATGGAGAATTATTTCCACGGCAGCAGCTCTGGCATCGACCCATTGCAGTGCTATTTGGGCAAGCCGTTCAAGATTACCCCAAAGAATGTGGAAATCCTGAACGATGGTTTTCTCCACAAAGACATCCACATCTGCTTGATTGACACTAAGATCAAGAGCAACACCAAGCCTTTAGTGGAGCATTTCAAGGCACAACGCGAGAATCCTGAGTTCTTGAAACGCTTTCAAACAGAATACCTGCCTTATGTGAAAAAGTGCATCAATGCGATGATTTGGAACGACAAAAAATTGTTTTTCAGTTCTTTGCGCCTGCTCACCAAGGGCCAATTGGAGTTCCTTCGCCCGATGATTACGGACAACACTTTGGAACTTTTCACCGCTGACTACGATTTCAACTTTGGCGTAAAGATCTCAGGCTCAGGCGGTGGCGGCTATGTTTTGGGCTTCACCGACGATGTGGACGCGACTTCAAATTTGCTTCGCGATTTCGAGGTCGTGTGGCTCTAATTTTCCTATTTTTGCAGCCCGATGTCAGCCCTCAAGAACATAGAAAAATGGATTGAACACACTTTGACTACGGTCATCGACTTCTTCTATCCGCCTTTCCGCAAGGTGATGAGCCTCGATCTGTTCCGTTATGCGGCCTGCGGTGGCTTGAACCTCGTTTTGGAATGGGTGCTGTACTATGTTTTCTACCATTTCGTCTTCCACAAGCAGGTTTTCGATCTCGGCTTCATCGCTTTCACGCCTCACATTGCGGCCTTCGTGTTCAAGTTTCCCATCACTTTCCTTACAGGCTTTTGGATGGCACGGCACATCAGTTTCTCAGGTTCAACCTTGCGCGGTAGGACACAGATTGTGAGGTATTTCCTCGTCACCGTGGGCAATATCCTCATCAACTACCTCGGCCTGAAACTCTTCGTTGAAGTATTCCAATGGTGGCCGACCATTTCCTACGTCATCATCTCCATCATCTGCGTGACGTTCAGTTACTTGACGAACAAGTTTTATTCGTTTAGGAAGGAGAAGAAAGAAACCAATTGAAATTATTATTGGAATAATTATTACTCGGGTAATAATTTTTTAATTCGTAATAAATCAATGTTTTACCCGACTTGACTCCAATCAAACGTCTGCGCAAACAATTCCCGATAGTGTTCGCGCAGCATTCGGTTTTCAGGCTTGATGAGTTTCGGGTCGTCGGCTAAAAGGCGAATGGCGGCCTCGCGCACTTGTGGGATTAATGGGCCGTCTTTCTGCAAGTCGCCAATCATCATCTCGATTTGTCCCGACTGGCGTGTGCCGCCAGTCTCGCCTGGACCGCGCAGCTCAAGGTCGACTTCGGCGATTTCGAAACCGTCGTTGGTGCTGCACATCGTCTTCATTCGGGTCTTGCCGTCGTTGGTCAACTTGTGGTCGGTGACGAGGATGCAATATGACTGGTCGGCGCCGCGCCCCACGCGACCACGCAATTGGTGCAACTGCGACAGCCCGAAACGATTAGCATTTTCAATAATCATCACCGTGGCATTGGGCACGTTCACACCGACCTCAATGACTGTAGTAGCCACCATGATTTGTGCGTTCCTATTAATGAAACGCTGCATCTCGAAGTCCTTGTCCTCGGCAGTCAAACGGCCATGGCAGACACAGAGCTTGTATTGCGGCTCGGGGAAGTCGTGCAGCAAGGCCTCGTAGCCTTCCTGAAGCGCAATCATATCGGTGTTCTCCGACTCCTTGATGCAAGGATAAACCACATAAATCTGCCGCCCGAGCGCGATTTGCTGCTTCATGAACATCATGATGCGGTAGCGGTCGTCGCTGTAGACATGGTATGTCTGCACTGGCTTTCTTCCAGGCGGCAACTCATCGATTTTCGAGACATCGAGATCGCCATATTGCGTCATGGCAAGGGTGCGCGGAATGGGTGTGGCGGTCATCACGAGGGTGTGGGGCGGGATTTCGGTCTTTTCGTAGAACTTCGCCCTTTGCTCCACACCAAAACGATGCTGCTCGTCGATGATGGCCAAGCCCAAGTTCTTGAAAACCACCTTGCTTTCAATCAGCGCGTGGGTACCCACCACGATTTGCATCGTGCCGTCGGCCAAGCCCGCATAGATTTTCCTTCGCTCCGCGATTTTGGTGGAACCTGTCAGCAGGGCGAAGTCGATGTCCATGTCCTTCAGCTGTTCTTGAAGCGTGGCAAAATGCTGTGTGGCAAGGATTTCAGTGGGTGCCATCAGGCAGGCTTGAAAGCCATTGTCCAAGGCCAAGAGCATCACCATGAGGGCGACGATGGTCTTGCCGCTGCCCACATCGCCTTGCAGCAGACGGTTCATTTGATGTCCTGAGCCCAAGTCTTTCCGAATCTCTTTGATGACACGCTTTTGGGCATTGGTGAGCGGAAAAGGCAGATGATGGCTGTAGAAGTTGTTGAAATAGTCGCCCACCACGCTGAAAACGTGGCCTTTGATGGCCTGTTCTCGGTGCATCTTGTTGCGCAACAGCTTGAGTTGGAAGAAGAAATGCTCTTCGTATTTCAGTCGGCGCGTGGCCTGCTGGATTTCGACATTGTTGGCCGGCAGGTGGATTTGGTAATAGGCATAGCGGCGCGGGATGAGTTGCTCCTGCGCAATGAGTTCCTTGGGGAGCGTTTCGGGGATGTACTCAAACACTTGTTGCAGGATGAGTTTCTGCAACTTGGCGATGGTGCGCGTGCCGAGGCCGTTGTCCTTCATGCGCTCCGTGGTGTTGTAAACGCCTTGCAAACCCTCGCCAATGAGAGGGTCCTGCGGATTATATTCCTCGATTTCGGGATGGACGAAGTTGAAGTTGTGGTTGAACTCGCTGGCCTTGCCGAAAAGCACATACTTCACGCCAGGCTTGAAGCGGTTTTTGAGCCATTTCAGCCCTCGGAACCACACCACTTCGATGCTACCCGTCTCGTCGCTGAAAACGCCTGTGGCACGAGTGGCCCTCGGTGCCCCAATCATTTTAATGTTTGAGATGGTGCCGACCAACTGATAGTACACGGAATCGTCGTTGATGTAGGCCACCTTCTGGATTTGGCTGCGGTCGATATAGCGGAACGGAAACTGGTTGAGCATGTCCTGATAGGTGAACACGCCCATTTCCTTCTTCAGGACTTCGGCCTTCTTCGGCCCTACGCCCTTCAGATAGGCAATGTTCGTATGCAGCAGGTTCTGTTCCATGCGACAAAGATAGGTATTTTTTCTATTTTTGCGGCATGGAAGCTCCATTTATCAACATACATACGCATAAGGTTCTCTTGGAGGAAAGCCTAATTCAAATCTCCAATTTGGATTTGGAAACACCTTGTCCCGAGCAAGGCCATTACAGTTACGGCATCCATCCGTGGGATTTGGATGATGATGATTTTCAAATCGATGAAGCCATGAGGTTACTGGAAGAGCGTTTGCAATCACCCAATGTCCTTGCCCTCGGCGAAGCAGGTTTGGACAAGATGCACAAGGCGAGTTTTGAACGACAAATCGAGCTTTTTGAGCGGCAAATCGAGCTTTCGGAAACCTTGCAAAAGCCCATGATTCTTCATGATGTGAAAAGCCATAACGAAATCATCGCCCTGCGGAAGAAGCACAGAGCCAAACAGCCGTGGATTTTGCACGGTTTCAACGGGACGGAACAGGATGCTCAACAACTCATCGGGCAGGAAATTTATCTGTCCGTGGGCGAAATCCTCATGCATCCCGAAAGAAAGATTTGCAAGTCCCTCAAATTCATTGATTTGAGCTATCTCTTTCTCGAAACCGACATGACGGAACTTGGGGTTGAAAAGGTGTATGAGGCTGCGGCGAATCTGTTGGAAATGGATATTAATGTTTTAAAAACGAGAATCTTTGCTAATTTTGCAGCCCTATGGAACACTGGCAAGACAGAACCCGCCTCTTGATTGGCGACGAAGGTATCAACTTATTGAAAAGCAAGCATGTGCTTGTGGTCGGATTAGGTGGCGTGGGGGCCTACGCCGCCGAGCAGTTGGCGCGTGCCGGCATTGGCCGCATGACCCTCGTCGATGGCGATGTGGTCAACGTCACCAACCGCAACCGACAGCTTTTGGCCTTGGAAAGCACCCTCGGTCGCCCCAAGGCCGAAGTAATGGCCGACCGCCTGCGCGACATCAACCCCGAAATTGAGTTGACCGTCCTTAACCAATACCTAAAAGACCAGGCTATCATCGACCTGATGGCGCAACCCTTTGATTATGTGGTGGATGCCATCGACACGGTGGCGCCCAAGGTGTTTTTGCTCTACTATGCCAAGCAAAACAACCAGCGCATCGTGAGCAGCATGGGTGCTGGGGGCAAGTTCCATCCCGAAAGAATCGAAATCGCCGACATTTCGAAGTCGAACCACTGCCGTTTGGCGTTCTATATCCGCAAGCGTCTGCACCGCCTCGGCGTTTTCGATGGCATCAATGTCGTTTTTTCGCCAGAACCCGTCGATGCTTCGGCCATTGTCACAGAAGGCGTTGAGGAACAAAACAAGGTCTCCAACGTGGGCACGATTGCCTACCTTCCCGCCGCCTTCGGCATTTTTTGCGCTTCGGTGGTGATTAATGATTTGCTTGGAAAATAGGGCACAAGACTGCGTGACGCGAGACACGGAACGAAAATAGTTTCGCGTCGACTGACAATATACAAAAAGAAGGTCCTCTTCATCCACTCCAACCATTCCCCACCCCGATTATCCATTTTGGATACGTCATTATTGGATACCTTAACTATTCTTTCGCCAATCGTTTACCCAATGCGGAACAAATCATCCATAATGATGGATTGGTTAACGACACTAGAATGTTCGCCTTGAGCAATGCCCATCGTCGTTACCATCACCAATTGAATACTATGTGTCTTGGTGTGCATTTTACTTTCAGAAAAGGCATCCATTTTGGTATTCAAGTCTATTTCATAGTCTGCGGATATGGTGTATTTCCCCATTGTGAATTTCATTTCGCACACATAATCGGTACGACTTGCTTTGCTTTCCAGCAATAAGTCAATCTGGGTGCCTTTGCCTTCAGTAGTTTCCCCTCTCCAACAATAGTTTCTGTCAATTGAAGCAATACGCAAAGCAGATTGAATTTGTGGCAAATGCTCAACACATAACAATTCAAAGGTGTCGCCTGCCCAGGTGTAAAACGTCGGAGTCCTATGAAGTGAATTCCATGCTTTTCACTTCAATAGCCTTGCTGATTTCCGATTGGGTCATCCCATAAAACTGGCTTCCAATGGCTTTCACGACATCTATGTATCTTTCTTTGCTGGAATAAAGCCCTGTGTACACATCCTTGAACTCCTGATGAATCTGTTCATCGGCAAAAAAGATTGTTTTCACTGCAAAAATACTGTTTTTCTGCAAAATAGAAACAAAAAGTTTACTTAAAATTCAGCGAAAACGAGGATTTTTTCTCTAATTTCGCTGAGTTTTAAATAGACTACGCATCGGAAAACACTAAAAAGGCCGAAAAATGATTCTGAACATTTCCCATGTCACATCTTTCGACTTCTTCCAATACAATACTGCCAAATTCCTCGCTTTTTTCCCATCCACTTCATCCATTTCCAACCCATATTATCCATTTTGGATATAGTTTCTGTATCTGATTTGGATAATTAAAGCATTGATTATCAAATATTTAATTTGGTCGTATGGAAATTTGTTGTATTTTTGCGGTGATAAAACAAACAAAACAAACAAATGTCAAATCAAAAGAACTGCAAAATGAAAAGATTTGTGTATGCAGCGATGCTTCTGCTTGGTTTGAGCATGACAATGGCTTCATGTTCAACTTCTCCCGAGGCACAAGCAAAAAAAGATGCCAAGGCTATGAATAGAGCTTTGGAAAAAAATGATGCCGATGCTATGAGAAAAGCAGAAAGAAACATGGAAAAACATCTAAATAAGTATTCAAGTAATAGGGACAAATACTTTAGGTATGCTGACACATATAAAGACAACCTTAAATAATTAATACTATGGAAGACAATAACAACTATCAAGAACAAAATTACAATGAAAAAGGAAGACCTGGTGGTTTCCTTCGGTTTTTATTAATACTAGCGTGTAGTGTTGCTTTCGTCCCTGCGCTATCTATCCCCTGGAATAAAACGGAATGGGTGGACGATTGGCATTTCTATGAATACTCTTCCGGATTTTTCCTCAGAACGTTGAAGGTACTCCTTATCGCCATCTCAGTAATAACATGGGTTGTATTACTCTATATTAAATACAAGCAAATAACTGATAATGATGACCAAAATGAATAGTTTCACTTAAATTCTAAAGAAAAACAAAATGGAAGCAATTGCGACAATGATTTCAGCTATCGTTGCGGCGGTAGCTTTAGTGCTCACTTATGTGCAATTCCGTAAGCGAGTAAAGATTGAACATGCACAACAAGTGCTTAAAATGCAAGAAAGCACAAGAAACGAAGAGATTGTGTCATTCTTTAGGATGATTGATTATGGAGAAAACAGAGGATGGTATAATGGATTTCACGAAAATGAAAAATTGGAAAGGATGGTTGACAATGCCTTGCTTCTTTATAATTACATAGTTTATCTTCATAGGCAATCTTTGTTGGACAGTAAAGAATTCTCTTACTTCTTGTATGAAATTGACAAAATTGTTAGTAACGAGGATATCAAACACTATTTTCTTTTCCTGCAGCAGTACACAAAACAGAATGGACTACCATTCAAATATGAACATTTGATACATTACGGAATCGAAAAAGGGCTTCTTAAACCAGAATCCTTCGACTTGAAATGAAAAACGAGATGTTATTATTTTTTATCCTATGAAATACGTATTCTTTAACATTAAAAATAAAAACACTATGAAACAGAATTTTAAAACATTTTCTTTGCTATTTTGTGTATTAGCAATGACTGCGATGTGCGCTTGTACAAAAGACAACAACAACCCAAACAATGGGGGAGGTAACGGTGGTGGCAATGGTGGAAGCAACAACACCTACAATGGTCATGCCTACGTTGACCTTGGCCTTCCCAGCGGGACGCTGTGGGCCATCTGCAACGTGGGAGCGAACTCCCCAGAGGAGTACGGCGACTACTTCGCATGGGGCGAGACCGAGCCGAAGGCAGCGATGTACGATTGGGACCACTACAAGTACAGCAACGGAACCGGAGATGAACTAGGACTTACCAAGTACTGCCACAGAGAATCTCATGGTCACTCTGCGGGTTACCACGGCTTCTTCGACAACTTAACTTCCTTGGAGCCGATTGACGATGCTGCGACCGCCAACTGGGGCGAGGGTTGGTGCATGCCAACCCCAGAACAGTGGAAAGAGCTGTGGGACTGTACAGTCACTCGTCGTCATTATCATGCAGAGAACGGCATCGGCACCAATGGATGGTCGTTCAGTGATGATGAGACCGGCCAAAGAATCTTCCTACCTGCCGCTGGCATGTTCTGTCCCGACGGGCTGGAGGGAGTCAACTCTGAAGGTAACTACTGGTCGAACTCGCTCGGTGATTATTGGGACACTGATGCTTGGAAATGCTGCTTTGATGCGCATCAAGAGTATTCGGATCTCCACAATTTGGATCGCTATTTCGGACTTCCTGTCCGTCCAGTTCGTTCCGTGCGGAAGAACTAACCTATGTTTGTGTATCCTTTAATATTATTGTGCAAAATTGAATATCAAATTTTCTTTAATCAATTATTAACAGTATCTATCATGAAAATAATACAAAGGCTCGTAGCAGCCTTGATGCTACTGACGCTGACCTTCACGGTCGCTTGCAACAAACCCGATGACCCGAACAATGGCAGTAACAACGGAAACAATGGAGAAGGCAACAATAACAGCGGCATCTACAACGGTCATGCCTTCGTTGACCTTGACCTTCCGAGCGGGACCCTGTGGGCCACTTGCAACGTAGGAGCGAACTCTCCCGAGGATTATGGCGACTATTTTGCCTGGGGCGAGACCGAGCCGAAGGCAATTTACAATTGGGAAACCTACAAGTACTGCATGTACCAATATGACTATAATAATGGGCTGACCAAATACTGCTACGATTCCCATGAAGGTTACAACGGATTTACCGATAACCTTACCTCCTTAGAAGCGGAAGACGATGCCGCAACCGTCAACTGGGGTGAGGGCTGGTGTATGCCCACCGTTGACCAGTGGATGGAACTTCTTGGCAATACCTACACTACGTGGACGACAAAGAATGGAGTATATGGGCGACTATTCACAGCGAGCAACAACAACAGTCTCTTCCTGCCCGCCGCTGGCTACTATGATTGGAGCTGGTTGCGTGAAGTTGGCGACAGTGGCCAGTACTGGTCGAAGTCGCTCTACATCAACGATGTCAACTGTGAATATGCATGGTTTTTCCACTTCAGTAAGAGTGATGTTACTCGCAAAAGAGGGCTTCGGTACTACGGTTGGTCAATCCGTCCAGTGCGCACCGCTCGGCAGAACTAACCCGTGTTCGTGTGTTTCTGAATCTTATTTTTGTGCAAAAATGAAATCATTTTTATCTTTAGCCGATTAGTATCAGTTATGAAAAAAATACAGAGGCTCGTAGCAGCCTTGATGCTACTGACGTTGGCCTTCACGCTCGCATGTAACAAACCCGATGACCCGAACAATGGCGGTAACGGAGGTGGTGGAGAAAACGACAATGTGAGAGTGACCACCTACACGCCGCAAGATGTCACTCAGACGACGGCCACCTTGGGGGGTGATGTAATTGCCACGCCAGGACTAACGCTTACCGAATTAGGTGTTTGCTGGGGTGAGGACAGAAATCCTACGGTGAATGACATGCACCTTTCGACGACAAATTGGAGTGAGCCGTTCACCTATACTGTCACGGGGTTGGAGCCGGGAACTTCCTACCATGTACGCGCCTATGCGTTTCGTGGGCTGGAGTATTACTATGGTGCCGACAAAAGCTTCACCACTGATGCTGGCGGAGGCGTAGGAAACGGCATCTACAATGGCCACGCATACGTTGACCTTGGCTTGCCGAGCGGCACCTTGTGGGCCACATGCAACGTGGGTGCGAAAAAACCAGAAGAGTACGGTGACTATTTCGCTTGGGGGGAAACCGAAGCAAAGGAAAAGTACAACTGGAGCACCTACAAGTACTGCAACGGCTACTATAACACCCTGACCAAGTACTGCAACATGTCCTATTACGGTTACAACGGTTTTTCCGACAATTTGACTTCTCTGGAGCCAAGCGACGACGCCGCAACCGCCAACTGGGGCGATGGATGGTGTATGCCCACCATGGACCAATGGAATGAGTTGGTAGACAACACTGGTAGTAGATGGGCGACCCAGAATGGAGTCTACGGGCGGTTTTTCACAGCGTTGAACGGCAACAGCCTTTTCCTACCCGCCGCTGGTAGCTACTACGAAGGTAGCGAACTCCATGGCCAGGGGGATTGGTGCAATTACTGGTCGACCGCACTCTGCACCTCTCTCCCAGAATGTGCGTGTGGCTTCCCCAGCATAGCTGATCGCTGCAACGGTTGGCCAATCCGTCCAGTGCGTTCTTTGCGGCGGAAATAACTCTGCTCCGTCACTAACTAACTGGTAAGGATGAGTATGAAATGTGGGTACCTATACGACATTCCAATTCAGAATACAAGGGAATCTTGTTTCAGAAAAGAGACGTGCGCGTCTCTTTTTTTAGTGCATCCGAACCATAGAATGTTGTGTGACTTTAGTTTTCGTATTGCCAATTGGCGCAGTCTGAAGGACTACCTGCATTTCGAGAAAAGAAAATAGCATACTTTTCCTGTCAGAAACCAGCAAAATCTCGAAAAAAAGATAGATTTTGCTGGTTTCTGAATCATTCCTTATCCCTCACCAGCCTCACGCTGCGCCCACCGTATTTGCTGGTTAGATTCAAAGGGTAGAAAAAGCTGTTGCTGAAATAGATGCCTATGGCTTGGGTGTTGTCCGCGATGGAGGATGACCAATAGAAGCCATAGTTGCCCACGAGGGCGACGTTGCACAAGTCGCGAATGCCGGCAGCAGGCAGAAACACCACTCCCTGTGACTCCAAACTCTTTGTCCAAAAAGGTTCAGTGATGTAATTGCTGTTAAAGATCGCATCTTCATTGTTGACCCCCTCCAGATGATACCGGAGCGTGTCCCAGTCGTCGGGTAACAACAGCAAGCCATTGACGTTGTTCACCATGGCCTTGGCATAACGTATGCCCGAAGCCGTTTGACGCTTCTCAAGCAGATAATCCCATTCATCGATCCTTAACGTTCGCCAAACATTCTCCACATTGCCGCCATTGCTGATGGCATTGTAACCCCAATCGGCCTGCCCGTCACCATCGTACAAGTTCAAGGTGTCAATCCCATAGGCATTATAAAGGGTGCTGTCAGTAGTGAACCATTCCATCCTCCAGGGTTGCCAACAAACCGAGCCGTGCTCGCGACCGCTGGAACTCCATCCGAACAGGTCTAACCAACTGCGGCAGTTGGCTCCTTGAGTGATATTGGCATTGTCGCCGCCTGTTATTTCATACTGGTTTTCGGCAAAACGCCAGACACCCGTTGAAGGCTTGTATTGCAAGTTGCCTTTCGAGAAATACACCTGGTCGCCCGCCTCGTTGATGGTAAACAACCCGTTGATGGCTCCTTCAGGCGCAGGGGGACGCGGCGGCAAGGGCTTCTCCCTGAAGCCTACCAGCCAAACAATGGCACCTATCAGTAGCGCTGCAACCAACCCCAAACCTATTCTTGAGGAAATTCTTACTGTTTCGCTACGTCGCATGGCTTTTCGCAAGGCATTGATGCTCTGGTAACGCGCTTTCGGATCTTCTTTCAGACAACATTGCGTTACAGCATCCTTAGCCAAATCAAAACGCTGCAAAATCTTGCCCAAGGCATAGATGTCGGTGGCAGGACCAAACAACTCGGTCTTGGCGGCCTGCTGCTCTGGCGCACAGTATTCTCGAGTGAAACCTACATCATGCAGGTAACTCTCGCTCCAACCGAACCCCAAATCAATAAGTTTCACATGATGGCCCTTATTGGTGATGAGGATGTTGCTGGGCTTAAGGTCGAGGTGCAGCATCTTCTTGTCGTGGAGATAGTCCAAAGCTGAAAACAACTCGTCGCAGAATTGTTTCCTATGTCCTTTATCTTTGAAATAGTCAGGATGCTGGGCCACAAAAGCCTCAAGGCTGTCGCCGTCGATGTAGTCCATGCGGATGAATGGGCCTTGCTCGTCCTCATCATAGGCAAAGTAACGCACAATGTTGGGATGCTCCAACTCGATGCCGAGTTCGAACTCCTTGCGGAACAGGTTCATGTAAGCCTCCGACGAACGCATGTCCTTCTTAGGCCGTTTGACACAATACACACGATTGTCTTTGACGAGACGGTAGCAATCACAGGTGCCACCACTGTCAAACAACACTTCATCTTGGTTGTGTTGTACAGGATTGATGAAATCGGAATCGCTCATTAGGCTGCCTCCTTGATGAATAGTTCTGTCAATCCGTTTTGGCGTCCAGCCACATAACCCAACTCATTGCCCGCAGCATCGCGTACAATCTCGCCATTGCGGATGACTTGGTACACCTGCAAAGGATACTCCAAACGAAAACTAAAGATGGTTACCTCGTCGTTGACAAGCAATTTGCCGTTCAAACTCTCTGTCACACGGAATTTGTTTTCACCGATACACAGCAAAGCGATATGACGGTTGGGTAGCCAAGATGCCTCCACCGTCATGCCTTCGCGAATCTCATCGGCGAAAAAAGCCTTCTCCATCCAGTCGCTTTCAACGGGTTGGACACCTGTCAGCGCCTCCCATGAAGGCGAACCGAGATAATGCGCCAAAGCGTCAAGAGTGGCTTTGCGTGGCGCGATGGGCGACTTGGCATAGCCCATCAGCCGTTTCAGTGTATTGACTCCCAAACGGTCGCTGGCTGGAAACGACTCCGAAAGCACTTCGAAGTCCTTGGCATTGCTGAAGTCGAGCCCCGACTTCTTCTTGATCATTGCTATGATGGGAAGGGATAACATGGTTTCGCTTATTTTGGGCAAAAGTAAGCATTTTTCAAGTTAGGAATCGAAAGAAAATGCAAATGGATGAAATGGATGAAAAATGAAGGTCTGTTAAGGGCTACTTTTGCGCTATTCGATTACGTAAGCAGATGGAAAACGCAACAAGCAACATTCACATCGGACATATCATCCAAGCACGACTCAAGGCCGACAAGCGCAGCGTGGGCTGGCTCTCGCGTGAGATAGGCTGCACCCGCAACCATGTCTACAAGCTCTTCAACAAGCCCTCCTTGGACGGCGACCTCATCCTACGCATCTCCAATGCGATGAATTTCAACTTCTTCCAATACTACTCAGCGGCTTTCCTCGAAAGCATGAAGGCGCGGATGGGAGAAAAGACGGAGGAATAGACAAACGCTTACTTACAAAACGGCTCCATCACCCGCTCGAAAATGCCGTTCATATAGGCCAAAGCCATGCCATAGTTGCTAATCGGGATGCCTTGGTTGACAAAGAGATTGGTGCGGTTGAGCAGTTGCTTGCGCGTGCTCATGCAACCTCCGCATTGGATGGCCATGGCGTATTTTTCGGGGTTGGCGATGGGCGACAGACCCGCCACATACTCGAAATGGATGTCTTTTCCAGTGTATTTCAGGATCAGGCGAGGCAGTTTCACGCGGCCAATGTCGTCGCAAGTGCTGTGGTGGGTGCATGATTCGAGTAGCAAAACCGTGTCGCCGTCATTGAGTTGCGACAAATGGGGCGTACCTTTTATGTAATTGTCAAAATCGCCGCGCAGGCGTGCCATGACGATGCTGAAACTGGTCAAAGGAATGTCATGGGGGACAATTTTGCTCACATAGCCAAACACCTGACTGTCAGTGACAACTAATGCTGGCTTGGGCATGGTTTCAAGGTATTGCTGCAAGTGGGTCTCCTTCAACACCACGCAAATGCACTCGTTGTCCAACACGTCGCGGATAGCCATCACTTGGGGCAAAATCAATCGGCCTTCGGGTGCTTCTGAGTCGACGGGGCAAACCAAAACCACCACCTCGTTGGGCTTGATGATGCCACCCAAAAGCGACACCTTTTGGTAGGCACTTTCGGGAATGGTTTTTTTCAGCAACTCCACCAACGGTGCAATACTATCATTTCTTACAACGCTGAAATCCAATATATTAGTTTGGCAGTTTTGTTCAATCATTGCTTTAACGACAGCCAGAAGTGGCTCTTCGTCGGCCTTGTTGTGGACGACGAAAAACGGCACAGCCAATTCTTTCATTCGGGCAATCAGCTGTTTTTCAGGCTCGGCGAAATTGTTTCCCGTGACGACGAGGATGGCGCAGTCGATTTCTTCCAACACCTTCATCGTCTTGTCGATGCGCTGCCGTCCGAGTTCGCCCACGTCGTCGATGCCTGCCGTGTCGATGAGCACGCATGGCCCGATGCCAAAGATTTCGATGCTCTTTTTGACAGGGTCGGTAGTGGTGCCTGCCGTGTCGCTCACGATGGCGATTTGTTGGCCAGTAAGCAAATTGATGAGGCTGCTTTTGCCGCAATTCCTGCGACCGAAAATGCCGATATGAGGTTTCAAGTCCTTAGCCATGACAAATTGATTTTTGTGCAAAATTAGTAAAAAGGCTGTTTTGGTGACCAATAATAATCGAAATGCATGGAGAAAAGACTGGAAAAACGACGGTTTTTTGTCACAATCAACAGGGAAAAGGTGTCATGAATTCCACCCAAAACCGTTTTTCGTCCCCAAAAACGCCACTTTTGTCCCCAAAAACAATTTTTTTGTCACTGTTTTGGGATGGCGATAACAAGATTGCCTATAAGCCTCATGCACATCCTATTTTTGCACCGAAATAACAAAAGCACAAGCACAATGAAAAACAAGATTTGCACTTTTGGCGATTCGATCATGCGCGGCGTGGTTTCTGAAGGCAACGGCGTCGACGGCAAGCCCGTCTATAAGATCTCGGAAAACAACTTCGTCAGCCGTTGCGAACGACGTTTGGGCATCAAGATAATGAACTTTGCCTGCTTCGGAAGCACCACGACACAAGGCATGAAATATATCAATAGGTATGCTTCGGAGATGAAAGACGCTGATTTCGCCGTTTTTGAATATGGCGGCAACGACTGCGACTTCGACTGGAAAGCTGTGGCCGCCGACCCACTGAAGCCCCACCAACCCAAGGTGACCCTCGCCCGGTTTGTGGAACAATACCAAGCCTTGATCCGTCGGATTAGGAGTCTCGACATCAAGCCTGTCCTCCTCTCGATGCCTCTCATCGACCCTGACCGGTTTTTCGATTTCCTGTCAAAAGGATTGAACAAAGACAACATACTCGACTGGTTAGGTGGAACAACAATGCGCATTTATCAATGGCACGAGATGTATAACGTGGAACTGTTCAAGATGGCCAACCAACTCAATGTGCCCATCATCGACATCACCACGCCATTTCTGGAGATGGTGCATTACAACGACTATTTGTGCAGCGATGGTATCCACCCCAACGAGCGTGGCCATGCCCTGATAGCCGAGACCTTGACGCACAAGGCACATGCCTATCTCGACTGAATCGAAGGCAACCGATCAGGCGTTGTATCTGCCGGAATCATTTCCATATCCAATTTTCATTCCGTCATGATGCAATGCCTTTTTTCGTCTCCTTGACCCGCGAGAATCAAAGAAGACTCGTAATCTGTTCATAGTAATTCTTGCTGACGGGAACCCGCGAAGCCGAGGGCACGTCGAGAACGGCGTATGTGAATTCCTTGTCTTTTTGGAGCGCCTGAACATGAATCTTGTTCACGAAATAAGACCGATGACAACGCACCAACCCGTTTCGGGCACACAGGTCCTCAATCCGCTTCATGGAGCTTCTTATCGTGCAAAACCTCACCTCGTTTTGTTCCAAATAACAGATCTTCAAGTAGTTTTCCTCGGATTGAATATACAATACCGCATCTCCCGCCACCACAAGTTTCAGGTTGTCGCGTTCATCGATAAATCGAATCTTTTCCTTCGAGGCGTCGCGACTCCTGTTCATGATTTGGTTGTCCTTTTCCTTCATCACGAAATAAAAGCCGATGATGGCGTAGGGAATAAGCATCAAGACGAAAAGATAGAGCAACGAAAGCCCGAAAAACCAAAAATAAGCCTCAGCTTGGCTCGACATCAGCCAAAGGTAAAGCGCGGTGAAACCTGCCGACAGCACCACCTCCAGGGCACAAAGCGTCAAACTTTGGCTCCATTGTACGGATTGGTGTTTTCGATTGATAACCAAAAACATAGACCTCGTCAAGGCCATAACAACAAGCACGATGCAATAGATCATCGTCGCATGGAACGAATAGCGCGAGAACGGAATTGAAAAGCGGTCAAAGCTGGTAGGCGAAAACAGCAGCAGCATCCCGAAGACGAAGAGCGGGACACCGATAATATGGTTGAAAAGGCCTTTGCCTGAGGCGTAATCCTTGGGTAATGCAGACATTATTCTAATGATTAATGAGGCGCAAAGATAGTAAAACTCCGCAAACCGTCAACAAAAACAAAAAAAACTAAATCGGATATAAAATTTCATCTTTTTATGTATCAACAATATATCCGACAGCAAACGACAACAAACGACTACTGTCGACAACAAACGTTTAATCAACGGCTTAGTCTTGACAAAGGTTGTTACTTTGCATCGTCAAACCAAACGAACGGCCAACGCGCCGAGTGAGGAGCGACACAACAGATTAAACTTATTCATTAATTACCAAACACACACACATTATGAGTACAATGAGAAATTCGGTCACGTTGATTGGCCGCCCGGGTGCCGACCCCGAAATGAAGACCTTCAACAACAACAACAAGAAAGCCCGTTTTAGCTTGGCAGTCAGCGAGAACAAGAAGAACGCCAACGGCGAATGGGTCAACGATACGCAATGGTTCCCCATCGTGGCATGGGGCGTAGTGGCCGACCGCGTCGAGAAGAACGTGAAGAAGGGGAAACGGATTGCCATCGAAGGCAGCCTCCACAACAACGAATGGACCGACGACAAAGGCCAACGCCATTCCGTCACCGAAATCTGGATCCACGACTTGCTCCCGATTGACTGGGAAAAGGAATAAAGAAATAGTCCCACGCTGAATCCGCAGAACTCGCTGAAGCGCAATGCAACGCAAGAATTGTGTCAAGTAGGTTCGGCGGATTCGGCTTGAAAAAGTTCAGAACGCTTCCGTGTTATCCTGCGTGCTCGTTTATCCCGACACCATGAACACCCTTGCGTCTTTCCATTTAGAATGGCGCAAGAGTTCGTTGGTGAAGTGGGTGCGGCCGCCCGTCTGCTCAAGCAACTCCTTCGTTTTGTCGAACTGCCGCAGCTCACGGTGGATTTCGGGCAGCTCAAGGTCGATTTGCTCTTCGGGGTGCTTTTCGAGCAACGCCATCAGGCGGGTAAGGTTGGCCGTGAAGTCCTTGTAGCTCTTGATGAACAGCTTTTCCCCTTCGAGGATCAGCTTGCGGTTGCAGTGCCAAACGCCGAAACTCATGAATCCGTTGAGCCAGTATCTTAGGCGCACATGCTGGTGGTTGCGGTGCAGGTCGTTGTAGGCCCACCAAAGGAAACGGCGCAGGTAAATCTCTTTCCTCGGATCGTAGTGGCTTTTCTTCAGAAAGGTCTTGTAGTGGTTGATGAGCGCCAGCTTGCCCTTGTTGTCGGAAAAACTGATGCCGAAGAAGCGCCAAGTATTCCACGAATACACTTCGGCGTCGGGCTTGTCGTAGGTAATCAGAGGCTCCACGGGATTCTCGATCCAGAAGACATGGCCACACGACGGGCACATAATCATCTTTTGAGGCGTGGTGATCAGATTGTCGTTCAGCACCTTACCATCGGAATACAAGATGGCCTCGTTCACCAACTCGGCTTTCAGGTTGCGGCCTTCGAGCCAGGCTTGGCAATGCGGGCATTGGAAATAAAACGAATCGAATTTCAGCATTCTTGTAGTGAGCTTGTCGGACTATTGCATCTTGTTTTGGGCGGTAAAGGTAGACAAATTTTCATTTCCTGCCAAAATCGGCGGGAATTTCGCCCCAAATTTCCGTCTTCCACTTCAGGATGGGCACGTCGATGGTGTTTTCTTGAAGCCATTTCTCGGCTCGTTCAACAAGGTCGAAGAGGGCTTCGTTCTTGGCATTACGCTGCAATTTGGTTTTGCACTTTTTCTGCTTGATCCACAGTTGCGCGTTGACCGAGTCGCTATAGACAGGATAATGCCAACCATGTTTTTTCTGCAACGATACCGCGTGGACGATGGCCAAAAACTCGCCGATGTTGTTGGTCCCATTGGGGAACACGGGGCTTTTGAAGAGGTCTGATTTCAACGCTGGCTCCACGCCAAAATCAACGAAAACGCCTTGGTATTCCATCTTGCCCGGGTTGCCCGCACAGGCCGCGTCGACAGCGATGGCGGGACTGACAGGTTTCTCCGCTACCTTTGAAAGGTTGATGGCTGGAGCGACCGTTTCATCGGTTCCCCAATACTTTTCAGAGCCTTCGCGAAACGCATTCTCGGCGCTCTCGCGGTCGGGGAAGCCTTTGTATTTCGCCCCCTTGACCCCCATAATCTCTTTTTTGCAGACCTCCCAGTCGTCATAGATGCCCGGATGGCGGCCTTGCCAAACCACATAAAACTTTTTCTTCGACATGGGCGCAAAAATAGGAAAATTAACGCTACCTTTGCCCCAACAAATCGTTATTCCTATGAAAAATCGCTATCTACTTTGCCTGCTTAGCCTTGTGTTGTGCATAGGTTGCACGAAAAAGGAAACCGACCCCGAGGTCATTGCCATGCGCGGATTGGTCGACCGCGTGGTGCCCGAATATTCGGCCAACATCGTTCTCGAAAGGCTCGAAAACGACACCATCGACCGCTTCGAGATGGAGACGAAAGGCAAAAACCTCGTCATCCGTGGCAACAACGCCAACAGCATGGCGGTGGGCCTCAACCATTACTTGAAATACTATTGCATGGCGCAATACTCATGGTTTAAGGAGGAGCCGCTGCAAATCCCTGCCACGATGCCTGCTGTGCCCGAAAAGGTCAGCCTCACTGCCCGTGTGCCCGACCGTTTCTTCCTCAACTACTGCACCTATGGCTACACCATGCCTTGGTGGGGTTGGTCGCAATGGGAGCATTTCATCGACTGGATGGCGCTCAACGGCATCAACCTGCCTTTGGCCATCACGGGGCAAGAGTCCGTCTGGTATGAGGTTTGGAGCGACTTCGGCCTCACCGACGAGGAAATTCGAAGCTACTTCACCGGTCCGGCGCACCTGCCTTGGCACCGTATGCAAAACATCGACCGCTGGGGTGGACCGCTGCCCACGTCGTGGCTCGACAACCAAAAGGCGTTGCAAAAACAAATCGTTGCCCGCGAGCGCGAACTCAACATGAAACCCGTGCTGCCAGGCTTTGCCGGTCATGTGCCTGCCTGCATCACAAGGCTTTACCCAGATGCGCCTTTGGCTTCGTTGGGCGATTGGGCAGGCTTCGACAGCACCTGCTGGTGCAAGTTCCTCGATCCCGAGTGCGAGTTGTATGCCGAAATACAGAAAAAATTCATCGAAAAGGAAATCGAGTTTTATGGCACCGACCACATCTATGGCATCGACATCTTCAACGAGCTTATCCCGCCAAGCTGGGAACCCGAATATCTGGGTCGCGTGAGCCGTCAGGTCTACGAAAGCCTCGAAGCCGCCGACCCCGAAGCCACCTGGCTTGAGATGACTTGGCTCTTCTGGAACGAACGCTATTATTGGGAAGTCGACAACCGTATTGAGGCCTATATCACATCTTTCGACAAAAACAGACGCCTGCTTCTCGACTACTACTGCGAACGCCAGCCCGTTTGGGAGCGCACCAACTCGTATTACGGCGTGCCTTACATTTGGTGCTATCTCGGCAACTTCGGCGGTAACTCGATGCTGGCCGGCAACCTTGATACCGTGAATGTCAGGATTGAACGCGCTTTCGAAAAAGGTGGCGACAACTTCGTCGGCATAGGCTCCACCTTGGAAGGCTTCGATTGCAACCCGTTCATGTACGAATATGTCTTCGAGAAGGCTTGGGACAACCCGCTCACGAAAGACGTCGACGCTTGGGTGGAACGCCTCGCCGACCAACGCGCAGGCAAGGAAGACCCCGAGATGCGTGCCGCGTGGAAACTGTTAGCCGACAGCATATATAATAAGGTGTCGTCGCCAGGGCAGACCGTCCGCATCAACCAAAGGCCGACCATGGGCGACATCCAGGAATACAAGCAGTATTACGTGGCACCGACCTACAAATACAACAACATCGACCTCTTGGATGCCCTCGACCATATCTTGGCCGCCGACTGCAACACCCGCACACGCCATTTCGATGCCGTCAACATCACGAGGCAACTGTTAGGCAACTACTTCAGCGACCTCTATGCCGACTATGTGAAAGCCTACAAAGAAGGCGATTACGAGAAACTGCACCAAGTGGAACAGACCATGACCTCCATCCTCGACGACACCGACCCGCTGTTGGCCACCGAGAGTGCCTTCCTCGTAGGTCGCTGGATTCGCGATGCACGCGCCATCGGCACGACGGAAGAAGACAAGGACTACTTTGAGAGCAACGCCCGCAACCTCATCACCACTTGGGGCGAAGAGGATGCCCTGCTCAACGAATACGGTAGCCGCGCCTGGGCAGGACTTACTGAAACGTATTATGCATACCGTTGGAAGGAGTTTTTCAAGGACGTGAACACCGCCATAGAATCAGGCAAGCCGTTCGATGAAAAAACCTACCATGACCGCATTTGCAAATACGAAGGCCAATGGTGGCGCGAACGCCTCGGCACCTTCAGCGCCGAGGCGCAAGGCGACGGCGTGGCTTTGGCACGACAGATAGCGGAAAAGTACAGAGCGGAATTGGAGGCAAGGTACAGGAAGTAAGTTAGTCCCGTAGGGACGACAAACCAATAAGCAGGCGACGTCAGTCCCTGCTTTTAAACAAACGACAATGCAAATTACAGAACAAGACAAAGAATACATGCGCGAGGCCATCCGCCTCGCCGACGAAAGCGTGAAAAACGGTGGAGGCCCCTTCGGGGCGGTCATCGTGAAAGACGGAGAAATCATAGCAGGACGCTCGAACAGCGTCACCATCGACAACGACCCCACGGCCCATGCCGAGGTGAACACCATCCGCGAGGCTTGCCGCAAACTGGGTACCTTCGACCTGTCGGATTGTGTCATTTACACCTCCTGCGAGCCTTGCCCCATGTGCCTTGGCGCCATCTATTGGGCACGCATCAGCCGTATCTATTACGGAAACACCAAGAAAGACGCCGCCGCCATCGACTTTGCCGACGACTTCATCTACAAGGAGTTGGAACACAATGTCAATCACCGTTCCGTGCCCTTCGTCCCTTTGCTCCGCGACGAGGCCATTAAGACCTTCGAGGCTTGGAAGGCGAAAAGCGACAAGGTGGAGTATTGAAAAAATGGTAATGGCCATTACGGTAATGGTCGTTACTATTTTATCATCGGATCGTTTTGTCGTCCATAAACGATAAAAACGTGACTGTTTTATCGATTATAAACGATAAAATTGATATGATTTTGTCGAATATAAACGATAAATATGTATTAAATATTCTCAATGGTTTGAAACCAAATAATTGTTGATTATCACCAAGGACGAAGAAACCGTTTTGGAAAAGGATGGCAAGACTATTAAGGTGGTGCCACTTTGGAAGTGGGTGCAGGGAGAATAAACAAAAAACCCCGCAAGAGGGTTTCCTGCGGAGATGATCAGCTCGTGTGGGGATTGCTAATGCCTTTTTTAGAGCTGACGGATTGCAAATCAGCCTGAACTGGGAAATACGCTTTTTTGGGGAAAAGCAAGTCAAATTGTAGAAAAAAATGTATTTTTGCAGCCTTAAAAAGGGACAGATGAACACTTTTCGGGAAGAAATAGCAATAGAAGCCATACTTTACATTGCAAATCGGGTCGAACGCAAAGACATCCATAAGATCTGCAAGATTCTGTATTATGCCGACCAAAGGCATCTGTCGAAATACGGCAGAAGCATCACTGGCGACACTTATATTGCCATGGCATACGGTCCCGTGCCTTCAAATGTGGAAGACATCTTCAAGGCGGTCCGTGGCGACAGTTTCTTTTCGCCGTATGTGGAAAACATTAGAAAAGAGGAGTTTGACTTCGTCAACAAGTTTATCATACGACCCAAGCGTAATGCCGATTTGGATTATTTGTCGGAGAGCGATTTGGAGTGCCTTGATTTTGCCATTAATAAATGCAAAGACCTTTCATTTCAGCAACTTACTGATCTTTCGCACGACTTGGCATGGAACAACACCCATCCTGACAGGGCTATTTCGGTGAAAGACATACTTCGAGAGTTGGGCGACAACGAGGAATATGTCGATTTCATTGCCCAAAAGCTGGAAATGGAAAATGCCGCTTTCTGATGGAACTGCCCGTTGAACTTACTGCCAACTTAATTGAACGAGGCTCAATTCTGCATTCGGATATATTTGCCGATATTGACCACGGTAAATTCTTTGCCATTATTGGTGTTGACGAGGATTTTGTCGCAGGATTCTTTTTTATCAATTCCAACATCAATAGAGCCATTTGGAACAAGGAAGAGCAACTGGCCATGCAGTATTTGTTGAAAAAGGAGGATTACGGTTTCCTTCGTTATGATTCGTTTTTGAGTGCCACCAACATCATTACCCGAAGCAAGAAAGAACTCTTGGAAAGCATTAGTGAAGGAAGGACAAGCATCGTCGGGAATTTGAAACAGCAGCATCTGGAGGATGTTCTTGGTATGGTTCGCGATTCCAAATTGTTCAGCAAGGTGGAAAAAAGACGCTTTTTCTACGAATAATCGGTTTTTTAGTATCTTTGCAGCCGCAAAACCAAGCCGCATAACCGCTGAGATGAAGACAATGCGTTGACATCGAGGCTCGTGCGGGAATCATCAATCATCTGATCCGGAGGAAATTCAAATGGAAAGGAGAATAGGCACCGTCCTTATTTATGTGGAAAACCGCGAAGCCGCGCCCGAAGTGAACGCGGTACTGTCGCGACATGCGGGCATCATCATCTGCCGCCAAGGTTTTCCGCGTGAGCAGTACAGTCTGATTTCCGTCATCTTCGAAGGCACCACCGATGAGATAGGTTCCCTCACAGGCCAGTTGGGTCGCATCAAAGGCATCGAGGTGAAATCGGCTTTGCTCAAAAATCATTAAAACTCAATAATTTACAGATATGCAATTCCATCCCGAAAAATGTCGTATCCCCGACGAGCCTAACCGCCCGTTCATCTCCTCGGAAGAGATTTGGGACTACATCAACAACACGAAAAGCACTCCCGAGCGTGTGCATGAAATCATCCAAAAGTCGCTCGACAAAAACCGCCTGACGATGGAGGAGACCGCCGTCCTCGTCAACACTACCGACCCCGCGTTGGTGGAGGAGATCAAGGAAGGCGCACGCGAGCTGAAGCGCCGCATCTATGGCAACCGCATCGTGCTGTTCGCCCCGCTGTATGTGGGCAACTACTGCGTCAACAACTGCAAATACTGCGGTTTCCGCTCTTCAAATAAGGAACAGGTGCGCACCACTTTGACCGACGAAGAACTCATCCACAACGTGGAGGCTTTGGAGGACGACGGCCAGAAGCGCCTCATCCTCGTTTATGGCGAGTCGCCGAAATACTCGCCGGAGTACATCGCCCACACTGTGAAGGTGACCTACGCCACCAAGAAAGGCAAGGGCAGCATCCGCCGCGTCAACATCAACGCCGCGCCTTTGGATGTGGAAGGCTTCCGCATCGTGAAAGAGGCGGGTATCGGTACCTATCAGATCTTCCAGGAGACCTATTGTCCCGAGATCTATAACGAATATCACCCCATTAATACCAAGAAGGGCGACTACAACTACCGCCTGACCTCGATGGACCGCGCCCAGCAGGCCGGCATCGACGACAACGGTTTGGGTATTTTGTTCGGCCTTTACGACTGGCGTTACGAGGTGCTGGCCATGATTCGCCACACCAACCACCTTGAGGCTTGCTTCAACGTGGGGCCGCACACCATCTCGTTCCCGCGCATCAAGGACGCTTCGGGCCTCAACATTGACACGAAGTATTTCGTTGACGACGAGACCTTCGAGAAGATCATCGCCATCTTCCGTCTGGCCGTGCCTTACACGGGCATGATCCTGACCGCCCGCGAGGACGCCGCCTTCCGCGCCAAGGCCATCGAATACGGCATCTCGCAAATCGATGGTGGCACCAACCTGCAGATTGGCGACTACAAATACCACCACGAGGAGGAAGAGAAGAACAGCGACAAGCAGGAAGACCAGAACCTCGACCGCGAACAGTTCAAGATCGGCGACGACCGCTCGTTGGGCGACATCATCGACAAGCTGCTCGACCACGACTTCATCCCGAGCTTCTGCACGGCTTGCTACCGCTTGGGTCGCACGGGTGAACACTTCATGGAGTTCAGCGTGCCGGGCTTCATCAAACGCTACTGCACGCCCAATGCCATCCTCACCTTGAGCGAATACTTGGTGGACTATGCCACGCCCGAAGTTGCAGCCAAGGGCTGGAAGTGCATCGAGAACAACTTCAAGAACGTCGACCCGAAGTTCCTCGACGAGCTGAAGAGCCGCATCGAGCGCATCAAGAATGGGGAAAGAGACCTTTATTTCTAAAAGACTCCAGTTAAGAATATTAGATAGTGGAAAAGCCTTTCGTCCTACCAGCGAAAGGCTTTTTTGAGTTTTTTTACCCATATTTCCATTTCTTTGTTTTTTTCTATATTTGCACCCAGAAACACAGCGATATAAAATCCCATACAACAAAGAAAAACAGAATATTAAACCATAGTATAACATAGCGCGAGCGAATTATTTAGCATACCTTGAAACTTCGGAACTTTCAATCGTACAATGCGAATAAGTCTGCAAGCGTCTGCGTTGGTGCAGACGAGACTTATCTGTTTGTACGGGCATCCGAAGGCCTCAAGGTGCAGAAAATCGAGTCTGCACCTTTTGTTGTCGGATGCCTGTAACGCTGAATAGGTCAATCGCCAGCAAACCGCAGAAAATATGCCTACACTAAATTGGATAGGGAAAGACAAGGTTGTCACCCATCACAACGATGTGCCGTTTCGGGTGCTCGACCGCAAATATACCTTCGGCGACATGCCCGACAGCGGCAACATGATCATCCACGGCGACAACCTTGAAGCCTTGAAAGCCCTGCTCCCTGAATACGAAAACAGAATCAAATGCATCTACATTGACCCGCCTTACAACACGGGCAATGAG
>DGXB01000092.1 GCA_002396205.1 Bacteroidales bacterium UBA4243 | reverse complement strand
GAGGGACTTAAAATCCCTTGGCCTTTAAAGCCGTGCCGGTTCGAGCCCGGCCTCGGGTACGCAGAATCCTCTGTAAATTGCTTGTCTACTAGAATTTACAGAGGATTTTTCTTTTCTCAGGTGAAACATTATGGTCTATTGGTCAATTTTGACAGATGTTATTTGAACAGATCATCCAGTGTTATCTGCTGATTCACGTCTTTGGAATGTGCGCCTTTCTGCACTCCTTCGGTCGTCACCATCACTAATTGCACCGAGTGCGTCTTCCTGTGTTGTTTGCTGGCTAAAAACGCGTCAATCTTGGTCGCCAACTCACGTTCATACTGTTTGTCGATTACAAACTCATGCTCACTGAATTTCATTTCGCAGAGATAATCCGTCCGCTCGCCCTTCCATTCCAGTACCAAGTCGATTTGTGCCGTATCTCCATTTGGAGCCATGCCTTTCCAGCAGTAGTTCCGGCTGATAGTTGCGATACGCAGCGCTTCTTTCATCTGCTCCAAATGCTCAATACACAGCATTTCAAACGTGTTTCCCGCCCACGCATAAAACGAGGGCGTACGTTGGATGGTCCGCCAGTTGCCCGCATTAGTCCCTTTCCCATAAATGAAATGAAGATAGAATAACGAGAAAAAGTCCTTCAGTTGATACACCGTTTCCACACGTTGTTTGCCATACCTTGGATATTCTCGTATGATTCCCGACTCATGCAAATTGTCCAGAATCTTACTAAAGGTTCCTCCCATCTCTATACCCACGGCTTCCGACAGTTCTCGCCTAGTCATGCCATAAAACTTCGCCCCTAAAGCCTTCACCACATCTACATACCGCTCTGAAGTGATATATAAGCCAGTGTACACATCCTTAAACTCTTGATTGATCCTTTCATCCTTGAAGAAGAAGTCGTCGATGTTTTCTGACAGATTTTTCTCACTATCAATTCGATCCAGATAATACGGGATGCCGCCGAAGGCCATATATGCCACCGCCATTTCGTAGCGCGACAAATGGAAACCGTGCTTCTTGAAATACAGCTCACACTCCTTCAGCGTGAACGGCAACAACCTAATGGTTCCCGTCAGTCGTCCATGCAAACCGCCATAGTCGCGAATCACATTGTCCAACATCCAACTTGTGGCCGAACCACACACCACCAACACGATGTTGCGTTGACGGTCAGCCCATGAATTCCAGAAATACCCCAGTTCCGTAATCAATTCCGAAGACTGCGGACCTGCCAGCCAAGGCAACTCGTCCAAGAACACCACGCGACGCTTCACGCGCAACCCTTCCAAATATTTTCTTAGTAAACGGAAAGCCTCGCGCCAACAAGTCGGTCGCGGTGTGTCTTCCGCCATACCGCAATCCAGAAGGCTCTCATAGAAGTGATCCAATTGTATCTGCTTGTACGTGCGTTCGTCCTTTTCCTTGATATACGCTCCTATGGCACGGAAAACGATCTTGTCTTTATACACTTCTTCCACCAAATAGGACTTGCCTACACGCCTTCTGCCATAGACGGCCACAAACTCCGATTTTGAACTCTTCAGAAACTTCTCCAGCTTCTTAATCTCTTCACTACGGCCTATGATACTATTATACGACATGATTCATTGGTTTTGACGATGCAAATTTAGATAATCCTTTGCATATTTCTTACAAAAAAGTCAGCCATTTTCAACTTTTTTTTCGAAAACGGCTGACTTTTTTTCAAATAATATGGTCCTTGTGCTCATTAAGGCACTTTGATTATGCAAACGGACAAAAAAGGTTGAGACGAATTGTAACATCATCATCTCAGCCTTTGCAAATAAAGGCACTTCTCACTTCGCCCTAAACCTCACCAACCGCAGTGGCATCCCTTCGCAATCCTTCAGCACCTGAACACCGTAGTAATATCCGCCGTGGCACACGAAGCGCTTTTTCGTGAGGGCGAGGTCGTAGTCTTCGCACTGGAAGGAACCCGTTGAAACGCTTTGCCCTTTGCTGACGGAATAGGCGTGGAACGTGTTCTCGCCTGCCGTTTCGGCATCGCCGAAGAAGAGAATCTGGCCGTCGTTGCCCTTGATGGCCATGGTGAACCAACCCATGTTGACAGGCTCCTTGATGTGTTGGATGCCGTTTTCGCAATAGGAAATCCATTCATTGTATTTTGGAAGCATCCTCTCATCGGTCACTCGTGGCAATTCGTCTTTCAAGTCCTGAATGCGGGCGTTTTGCAGGGCGATCTGCTCTTCGACGGACAGGATCTGCGGTGCCCAGTCCAATGGCTTTTCCGAAATCTTGTTGCCATTGAAGTCGTAGGTCCTCACAAGTCCGTCGATGGGGTTGGAAACGATGAGTTTGCCATCGACGATCGCCATTTGCCACTCGCCTTTCATGTCTTCCCTTAGGCTTTCCGTGTAAATGAAGTAGTTTTTGTTTTTGAGGTCGGCGCTCATGTCCTCAAAGGCATCGCAAAGGGTTTTTTCCTTGCCGGTTTTTGTATCCAAAATGGATACAAGACTTCTCCATTTTTTGCCCCACGATGCGCCACCAATGATGGCGATATGGTGGTCGTCCAATGCCAACATTTCCTTTGCCAAATACTTGATTTTAAGTTCTTTTGTAATCAGCCCGTTGTCGTCAAACAGGTAGATGTCGCCCATATTGTTAGCCTCAGTGAAATACAAGTTGCCCAACTTTCCGTCCACAGGCTGGAGATTGCGTGGTTTCTTGCCTTTGTCGGCAAAATATATAGCGATGTCTTTCAGGAACTTGCCGTTTGCGTCGAAAAGGGAATACCTGTTTTTGTTGGCATGGCTGACCATGGCTTTGCCGTCGTCGAAAACGACAAGCTTTTTCCGCAGTCCGTTCGGGCGGCCATCCAAGGTGTCGTAGTAGGTGTCGAAGATTTTGTCCCAGTCGTTCCCCTTGCCGTAGGTCTCGTCGGGGACGAGCGTAATTGTTTGTGCGTCAATTTGATGGTATGACGCGAGGACTAAAATGACGATGAAAAGCAGTTTTTTCATGGCTGTAAGATTTAAAGGTTGATTTCTGTGTTTTCTGATTGTATACGCATTTTGAACTCTGCAAGCTCCTGCTCTGCAAAGGGTCGGTTGGCATCGTAGTCTTCGATGGTGTAGTGGTCGAAGATGTAGTCGGTTGGCTTGGGCTTCGACAACAGGTTGAAAGCCATTACAATGAGTGTGATGGCGGCAGCTGTCGACACCGAAGAGATGATGGCAATGCGGGCGACATTCACTTTGGGGCTTGCCGTGTGCCCGAACTCGAATTTCGGCACGGCGAGGTCTTCCGGAACCAGAGTGTCCAGTGATTCCTTCAATTTGTCGGCAAAAGCGCGTCGTGCTTCGGCTTTTTGCTTGCACGAAGGGCATTTTTCGAGGTGCGATGCCGTTTCTTGTCTTTTGCTTTCGGTCAATTCACCGTCGACGTAGCTTTGTATCGTTTTGTCGTTCAAGTGTTTCATAGCAGATGCTTTTTGATTTTGTCCAATGTCCTTGACAAGGTTTTCCCGACGGAATGGAAGTTGCGCCCGGTCATTTCCGCGATTTCCTTGTAGGAATAGCCCTCGCTGTAGAGCACGACCAGCGTTTGTTCCTTCTCGCTGAGGTGGGCTATCGCGTTTAGGATGTCGGGGGTCACGTCATTGGGCGTTTCGTCCGATTCGGGTTGCGGACTTTCCATCGCGACGGTCCTTGCCGTTTTCCTTTTGTAGTCGATACCTTTATTAATGGTACTCCTGACGAGCCAGTTTTTCGTGTCGCGGACGGTTTTCTCGTCGCTCATCGCGAAATAATAGGCGGTGAACACGTCTTGCACGACATCCTTTGCGCTTTCGGGGTCTTGCAGCATTTTGGCCGCAATCCCGAGCAGCTTCGGATAATAGCTTTGGTATGTCCTTTCAAATTCGGGGTCCATTTCGGGAGCTTTTACGATAACAAGACGCACAAGTAGGCCGTTTTGTGACGTGGGGTGACACAAAAAAACAACTTTTTCGTTTCATTCCCAAATAATCCCTACTTTTGCCCCATCAAAATCCTTTGAAAATGAAAGCAGACAAAAAACAGATTTTGACCGAAGTGAAGCGTTACGCCGTCATCACTTTTGCGCTGTTGATCATGTGCTTTGGCTGGACGGCCTTCCTCATCCCCAACCACCTGATGGGAGGCGGCGTGAACGGCATCGCGGCCTTGATCTATTGGGGCACCAACGGTGCCATCTCCACGGGTATCAGCGTGTTCGTCATCAATGCGGTGCTGTTGCTTGTTTCGTTGAAAATCATCGGTTTTGGCTTTGGCATCAAGACAGCCTACTCTATCGTGATGGCCTCGGTGTTCATGTCGGTGCTGCAGCATTACATCACCGACCCTATCATGGCGGGCGAGATGCAGCCTTTCGTGAGCGACCACTTCCTGGCGGCCATCCTCGGTGGCGGCTTGGCTGGCGCGAGCATCGGCCTGGCTTTCACCCAGGGGGGCAGCACGGGCGGCACCGACATCGTCGCCATGATGGTGTGCAAATACGTCAACGTATCGCAGGGGCGTGTGCTCCTTATCAGTAATATCATCATCTTGGCGTGCAGCTTCATTGTGGGTAACACGATAGAGGATTTCATCTACAGCTGCATCGTCCTCGGCGTGAACAGCTATTGCGTCGACCTCGTGCTGACGGGCAACAAACAGACCGTGCAAGCCTTCATCTTCACTGCCGAGCCCGAAAAGGTGGCCGAGCGCATCTCTACGGAGATGATGCGCGGCGTGACGATGATCAACGGCACGGGCTGGTACACCAAGCACGAAGGTCCCATCTTGATGGTGGTGGCCCACAAGCGCGAGTCGCAACAGATTCTTCGTATCGTGAAGGACGAAGACCCCAAGGCTTTCATGACGATGAACACCGTGATGGGGGCGTATGGTAAAGGTTTTGAGCAGATTAAACGATAAAAAAAGGAAGCCATTCGGCTTCCTTTTTTGTGATATAAATCTGATAGATTTACTTGATACCCAATTTCTTGGCGATATCCTTCGGCAGGGCGTCCTTGTGGACCACGATGTTCATGGTCTTGTAGCGGACGAAGGCCTTCGAGACGTACCAAATGCCTTTGTATTGGCCGGCGTCGCCCCAGCTGTTCTTCACCATGAAGTATTCGTTGCCGATTTGGTCCTTGGCGGTGCCGTAGATCAGCATGCCGTGGTCGTCGCCCGTCTCATAGTTGTCGTAGGCGATTTGACGTTCCTTCTGGGTGACCCACTTCTGCGGGGTGGGGCTGCTTTGGGCTTCCTTCTTGCGATCGGCGGCACTCATGCCCAGCCAGTGGGCCATGTCGCTGCCTTGCAGGTCGCGGCTCTTGGCTTCGAGGTCGGGAAGGACGGCCACACCGGCCATCTTGCCACGGAGCCAGCCAGCCTCGCTGACGTCGCTGCCCCAAGCAATCGGGTAGCCTTTGTCGATGGCGTTGTCCATCACCTGCATCAACTCGTCGATGGGAAGGTTCCAGGCCTGGCCCCAACGCCAGTTGTCCTGCACTTCGATGACGAATTGCTCATAGAAAGGATGGTGCGTGAACGAGGTCAGGTTGACGTAGTCGTCCATGTTGAGGCCTGTCGATTCGGCGAAGCTCATGGGCGTGTACTTCTTGCCGTTGTAGGTGAACTCGGTGGGAGGCACGCCAAGGTAGGCATCGTAAATGCCAGCCAAGCCTTTCTTCCACAGGGCGTTGCCGTCCTTGTCCATTTGGATCTTGCGGCTCTTGATGACACCGGCAACATACGGGTCGGTAACAGCTGAGAGTTCGCTGAAGTTCGACAATGAGTCGCCGTGCATGGCGCCGGCAGGCATCTCGCTGTCGGGCACGAGGCCGTAATGTTTGATGGCGTAGAGCACATCACCGAACGAGCCACCTTGCGAGAAGGACACGTCGCCGTGGGTGCGGACGGCGGCTTCGGCGCGGTCGAGGTAGGTCTTGTAGACGATGAACATCTCCGAGAAGTCGTACTCGGGCTTGCCCATGCGGAGCAGCTCGGCCTCAAAGAAAGCCAACGAGCTGTAGCACCAGCAGGTGCCGGCTTGGTTTTGGTCTTTGACGGAGGTGATGGGGAGTTCCTTCACCGTGGTAAACTTGAAGCCTTCTTCTTCCTTGGCTTCTTCCTTAGCCTGAGGCTGGGCAACGACGCTGACGCTGAGCATCATGGCGGTTGCGGTCAATAGGTGTTTGAATTTCATTGTGTTGTGATTTAATATTTAAAGATTTAAGATTCAAGATTTAAGATTCAAAGATTCAGGTCTTTGCGCATGGCTTTCGAAAGGGCGTCCTTGTGCAGCGTAAAGAAAATGGTGTATTGGCGCAGGTATTGCTCCGAGCAGTACCAATAGCCTTTATACGGACCGGCATCGCCCCACGAGTTCTTGATTTTGTAGTATTTGTTGCCGTTTTGGTCCTTGGCGATACCCACCACAAGCATGCTATGGTCGTCGCCGGCATCCCAGTTGTCGTAGGCGGCTTGGTGGATTTCGTCGGTCACTTTCTTCTCGGCTACGATTTCTTTCCAGAGATTCTCGTCCTTCGGGTCTTCGGGCACAATGCCGATGCCTTCCTTGCGCGAGAAGCCCGGGTTGCTCACGTCCTGTGCCCAGCCGAGGGTGTAGCCGTGCTCAAGGGCATAGTCGACGGCCTCCATCAGCTTGTCGAGGGGCAGGTTGTAGGCAGGGGTCCAAGTCCAGTTGTCGGGGATTTCCACCATGCAGGGCTTGTTGTACTCCTCGTTGGTGAAGGAGCAGATTTCGATGTAGTCGGCGGGGTTGATGCGATAGGTGTCGGCAAACGATTTGGCCGTGTATTTCTTGCCGTCGACGGTGAACTCTTCCGGAGCCTTGCCGAGGTAGGCATCCAAAACGCCTTGTAAAGCCTTGGGGCCAGCAGGCGAGATTTTCTTGTTGCCGTTTTTGATGATGGCATGGGCTACTCCATTGATGACCTCGTTCATCTCGTTGTGCATGTGACGCTCCTCGCCGATCACCTTGCCGCTATAAGCATCTTCGGGCATCATGCCGTATTTGTCGATCATGTAGAGCACATCGCACACCTCGCCACCTTGGCTGAGGGTGTTGTTGCCGTGCATACGGACGAACTTGTTCACTTTCTCCGTCCAGGCGTTGCGGACGACAAACATCTCTGAGAGGTTGAATTCCTTGCCGTACATGCGCTGGATTTCGGCCTCAACGAAACCGATTCCGGCAAAGCACCAGCAGGTGCCTGAGCTGCCTTGGTTGTCGACGGGCGTGTGCTTCACGTTGACCGTCTCGGTGATTTGGTAGACGGGGTCTTTCTCTTCCTTGTCCTGGGCAAAGAGCGTGGTGCCGGCGCCCAGCAGCAGCGCGACGGCTGCAAATCTGATGACTTTGTTCATATTATTTTGATTTATTGAATTTTAACTACTTTCTTCACTTGGTTGTGGTCGCCTTTCAGTTTCACGAAATAGGTGCCGTTGGGCAACGAGGCCATGTCGATGCTGGCTTGGCCGTTGGTGGCTCTTGTTTGCATCAGCATTTGTCCGGTCAGGTTGTAGACTTCCACGGATTGAAGGCCGATGGATTCGACGTTGACCATTCCAGAGGTCGGGTTGGGATAGAGCAAGGCATCGTGTGCATTGTTTTCGCCGATGTTGGTGGTCCAGTCCACAAAGACTTCGTTTGTGGGGTTTGACTCGATGTAAGCGGTCTGTCCGGTCACGGTGTAGTAATATTCATGTGACGAATTGGCGGTGTAGTCAACGAAATCTGTCGTCGTGCTGTGGCCGATAAGTTCGCCGTTGCGGTAGATGCAGTAGCGTTCGGCCATGGTGGCTTCATGCCATTGCAGTATGACGTGGCCTTCGTGGATGTAGAAGCTGAGCTGCTGCGGGATGATGGTCTTGTTGACCGAAACGAAATGCAGCTCGGGGTCGCTTGCGGTGGTGCCGAAGCCCGATTCGCAGTCGATGTCGGAGTAATAGGCGGTGACGGCATACTCGTAAACATGGTTTTCCAATGCATGGAGGTTGTCGGTGTGATAGGGACTGCTCAAGGCCTTGATGCGCCTGAACTCTTGTCCTTTGATGCGGCGGTAGAGGTAATATCCGGTGAGGTTTTCGGCTTGCGGGGCATCCCACATCAGTTTCACTTTCGTGTTGGTCGTCATTTCATAGCGCATGTTGACTGGGACTTCGCACGAACCGTCTTCGTTGACCGAGGCCAAGTTGGAAGGATCCGACTCGCCATCCTCTTTGAAGGAAGTGACGAAATAATTGTTGAGGCTTTCGCTAAGGTTGTTGTCAGTGAAGTGAGTGTCTTCGGTGACGGCATAGAGCAATCCGTTGCGATAGACGTAATATTGCGGCAGGTCGCGGCCCGAAGGCTGCCAGCTGAGGTTGATGTTGTCGCCGTCTTTGACTGCATTCAGGTTTTCGGGCACATCGTCGTTCGACTTCTCGCCGCAGTGGTTGTTGGCCACAAAGAACAGGCCTTTGTTGAGGTTGGCAGAGGAGCTGTTGAACGAAACGGCGGTAAGCCCTTCGCTGTCTTTAATGTCGAAGCCGATGTTGTCAATGGCTTGTGTGGGTGCTTTCCAGCAGAAGTCGACGCGGCCAATGGGCATGTTGAAAGCGAGGCTCGTTGAAGCGGATTGGGGTTGCAGCTGGGCGAGTTCGATGCCGGCTGAGTTGACCAACGAGATGTAGCCGCCGTTCCAACCTTGGCTGTCGCTTGAGGTCATGTCGATGTGCCAGGTGCACGAAGGGCCGAGGATGACTTTCTCGGCGGTGGCTTCGAGACCTTTGGCACCTTGTGTGACGGCATAGACGCTGTAGTCGACCACGGTGGGCATGTAATGGTCGGTGAAGCTCATGTTGGCTCCGGGGGCGACGTTGTCTTCGGTGTAGATGATTTCGCCATCGCGGGTCACCACGATTTGGTCGATGGCATTGAGGGCGTTGAGGTGGACGTTCTGCGTGGGATTGGTCCAGCTGATGACGGCGGTGTAGTCGTAGTCGCCGAGCGAGTTCACCTCAAGGTTCTCGGGTTGCATGGGCATGTATTCGTAGACGTTGGTAGGCACGTAGTTGAAAACGGCTTGTGCCCAACCGGCATAGTCGATTTCGTCGATGACGAACCAGCCGTCGCTGCTGCCGCCCCAGCCCCAGTTGAAGTGGAACAGGTCGTTGTCGTCGTAGCCGTCGCACACGAAGGCATGGCCGCCGCTGTTGCTGAAGCCGGAATAGTAGACCGGCCAACCGATGTCGAACGATTCCTTGAGCATGTCCTGCCAGTTGGTGAGCGAGTATTCGTCGCGGCCTTTGAGGGTGGCGTTGTTGGAATAGGAGAAATAGTGACGGATGGCATAGGGCACGTCCCACGAGTTGGTGCCGCTGCCGCTGGGCGAGAAGTTCATGTCGACAGCCACGCCGCAGTGGTACATGAAAAGGGCCACGGCCTCAATCTGCTCTTGCGGGGCGCCTCCGAGACGGTCGGGCATCAGCTCCCAATGGTAGGTGGTCTGTCCGAAGTTGGCGCTTTGCTGTCCGTAGCCTTGGCAGTAATAGGAATGGCTCCCGGTGCCTTGGGTGGGGTGGTTCCAGCGTTTCATCACCTGGCTCATGGCGGTGGCCACGCAGCCCGCATAGCAGTGTCCGCCCGAACCGCCGCTGGCTTCGGGGGCATACATGTTGTAGGGCCAGTCTTGGTTCCACTTGGTGGTGCAGATGTAGTCGACGCCACGCCCGCCGTTGCGCGAAAGCAGGCGCCCAGTGGTCATAACGCTTTGCCATTCCTCGGCGGTGTTGTCAATCATGACGGCATTGCGGCTCGTGCGGGCCTCGATGATTTTGTCGAGGTAGAAACTGAGCTCAGGCGACATGTTTTCGGTGGCGAATGTGCCTTCGTCGGAATAGCCCACGATGGGACGGAAACGGTCGTCGGCTGAGACGATCACGAAGCCTTCCGTGCCGGCGTTGAACACATAGAAGCAAGCCTCGCCACGGTCGGCCTGACCTGTGTAAACCAGCTGCAAGTCATTGCTTTTTAGGTTGTTGCTGATTTTTTCTGAAGCGAATCGTTGTCCGATGGTTTTTGCCTTCTCCATGTCGACGGGGTTGGCAGTCAGAGTGTTGATGCCTAAAATCAAGGCGATGAGGGATAATAGATGCTTTTTCATAGTTGATGATGATGTTTCTAAAAAGGCTCCAAAAATAGGAAAAAAATTGAAACGCTCCGCGTAATGGAAAAGAAATCCCTCGTTTTTTAGAAAGAGATGACCTCGTCCATGCGTATATCGAATGGCTCGGCGGGCACTTCGTCGACCAATTGGAAGTCGAAGCAGATGCCGATGCGCTTCACGTCGGGGTGCTTGGCGAGGAAGCGGTCGTAGTAGCCGCGTCCGCGTCCGAGGCGGTTGCCCTTGCGGTCGAAGGCCACGCCCGGCACCACGATGAGGTCGAAACCGCCCGAGTAAGGTTCGTTCTGCGGCTCCAGGATGTTGAAGTCGCCCACGGCAAAATCGGTGTCTTTGGCGTATTCCACGGGGATGATGTCGTCGCCGACCACGGTGGGCAGGATAATGATTTTCTTCAGGTGCCACTTCTCAAGGAAGGCTTGTGTTTGCACCTCGTCGGGCAATGCGCTGTAGAGCATGACTTTATGGGCGGCCACAAAGTCGGGATGACGCTCCAACTTGGCCATGATTTTCGCGGATTGTTCGAGCAGTTGCTCCTTGGTGTGCTGTTTTTTCAGTGCCTTGATGTGGGCGCGTAGTTCTTTCTTATCCATATTCTTTTGTATGTGTTGCTATTCGATGTCTTTTGTCGTTTTGAGGCCAATCCCGTAAGGTAGGATGGCCGAGGCGGTGATGCTCCGCTTGGGTGCGTTCTTGATCCATTGCACTTCCACGTGGTTTTTGCCTTCGTTGAGGATGACCCCGCCTTCCACTTGCCAGCTTGTTGCAATGGGTTGTGGTCGAAGTGAATAAGTCGAGCCATCTTCCACGATTTCAAGTTGTTCGGGCATGATGATGTCGTAGAAAAAGTCCGACATTGCGTCTTGGACGACGAAGAAGTTTTCGTTTGGCTTTTTTGTCTTTGGGTCCAAATGAAGTGCATGTTTCATGCCGTTGAACGTGACCAAACGGGCCGGATGCCCCAATTTGGTGGCACGGTCGACGATGCATGAAGCCCCATACATCTTGTCGACTACCAAGGTGTTTAAGGGGTTGGCGACGGCAAAGGGGTAGCCGTAATCGTAGGGCATGACGTTGTCGGCGTCGCCATGGAAGGCGAGGATGGGAATGTTGCGGCCTCTCATCATGGCGGTGTCGGCCAAGGCTCCCCACATTTCGACGATGCCACGGATGCGGAAAGGAGCCTTGATGGCGTTGCCGCAGGTGTCGATGCCGCCGAGGTCGGTTCTCAAAAAGCCTTTGCGGGTGTATCCCGGGCGCATTTCGTCGGTCATGAAGGCAAGGTTGAGTGCCGTGATGGCCCCTGAACTGGAACCGCCTACGAACATCATGCTGGTGTCGATGCCATATTCCTCTTGGTGCGCCACCAAGAAGCGCATGGCGGCATGGGCGTCTTGTACGGAACGATAAGCCGCCCGGCCAATGCTGGCCTTGGTGGGGATGAAGCCGATCCTATAGTCGATGGAAACCGTCACAAAGCCTTGTGAGGCAAAGTGTTGGCACCATCGGGCGGGGGCCTTGTCGTCTTTCGAACCGAAATAGAACGCTCCGCCTTGGATGAACATGATCATCGGACGCTTTTGTAGGGTGTCGCCTTCGGGACGGAAAACGTCGAGGTGAAGGTCCAAAGGGGTTGTAATGACGGCGTCGGTGACGCGGAAAACCTTGTCGATGGCAGGGACCTCTTGAGGCATCTCCGTCCAAAACCCTCTGGCGTGGGCGTATGGGATGTCGCTGGTTTTTTCCACTGCAAACTTCGCCTCGCGGTAGCGGTTGTTCCCGTAGTCGCGAAAGGGTAGAGGCTCGTGCTTTTCAAACCAAAAAGAGACGGAATCCAACGCATCCGATTGCGCGTATCCTTCTGCGTGTAGGCTGTCGACGGAAACGACATGCGGACGAAAAGTCATTTGCCTGCCATGGTAGTATAGCACGGCGTCGCGGTCTTGTGCCTCCAACCGAAAAGGAAGCGTGTCGGCCATGTTTTCCTCCAAGGTCATGTAATGTCCCTTGATGTTGAGGCTGTCGCAATGCTCGACGAAGACCAGGAAACCCTTTCCGCCAATGACGCTCCTAAAACAAGCGGGCGTCTCCATGATGGGGAAATAGCCGTTTCCCCAAGACAAGGAAACGTCTTGCATGTTGTCGCCAAAAAGGAGGACAAACCCAATGGAAAGCACTATCGTGATGAGGCAGCGGCGCATAGGTAACTCAAACCAAATGAAGCGCAAAAATAAGAAACTCAGCCGACAGCGCGAAGCCAATCAGATGATTTTTGTATTTTTACACCCAAAATAGGAGGAATAAAATGAAAAGGTTATTGCTTATCCTGCTGGTTTTCATGTGTTTTTCGGAAAATGCGAACCCTCAGGAACGTCGGCGTTATGCCTTGGTATGGAACGACGAATTCGATGCGGACGCTTTGAACCCAAGCGTCTGGGGAAAGATATGGCGCAGCCAAGCCGATTGGGCCGTTCACATGACGTCGCACGACGCGTTGTATGGCCTCGACAATGGCGACCTCGTGCTGCGAGGCATGAAGAACGATTTCCTGCCCAAAGACTCGGCACCATTTTTGACGGGTGGCGTGTGGACCAGAAACAAGAAGGCTTTTGGCTTCGGACGCATTGAGGTTAGGGCGAAGTTCGATGTGGCGCAAGGGTTTTGGCCTGCCATTTGGATGCAAGCCCAGACCAACCAGTTGATCAACTGGCCTTATGCCGGCGAAATCGACATCATGGAGCATTTTGGCACTAATCCCTATGTGAATCATACGGTTCACAGCAATTACACCTACAACCTGAAGAAGCATTATCGCCCGCCTTATGCGGCTCGTTCGGCCTATAAAGAGGGAGAATACAACACGTATGGGATGGAACGTTTTCAGGACAGCCTCGTCTTTTTCGTCAACGGCCAGCGCACCTTCGCTTATCCCCGCTATCGGGAAGGTGTCGACGGACAGTTCCCCTTCAGCCAACATGACTATTACTTGATTCTGGATGCCCAGCTGGGACGCGATGGCTCGCCCAGTATCGACACGGCCAAATTGCCCGTCGAGTTGCGAGTGGATTATGTCCGTTATCTTGAGCTTGATACCAAGACCGATGTCATCCCTGAACCGAAAGAGTTTCAGCAGTTTGGAGCGACGAAATACAAACTGGGGAAAGTGGTGGGAACCGATGAGACGTTTCCCGACCCCGATGAGTATCGCATTGTCGTTAGGCGGGGCAAGGCCACCATTTCGGGCAATGTGGTTTGGGCGAAAAGCACGTTGGCGCAATTGGTTGACGAAAAGGGCATGATTGCCGACTTGGAGGTGCACGACTGGGCAGCATATCCTTTTCGGGGCTTCATGCACGACACGGGGCGCAACTATCAGCCTGTCAGTATGTTGAAAGAGACTTTGGACTTGATGAGCTTCTATAAGTTGAATTATTTCCACTGGCATCTGACCGACTATCCCGCTTGGCGCATTGAATGTAAGGCTTATCCGCAACTCAATGACCCTCAGTATCAAAGAGCAGGTCGCGACGAAGGGAAGTTCTACACTTACGATGAAATCCGCGAAGTTATCGCTTACGCGAAGGAACGCGGCATCACCGTGGTGCCCGAAATCGACATGCCGGGCCATTCCACTTATTTCAAGAACGCTTTTGGCTTCACGATGGACTCGGAGGAAGGACGAAAGGTGCTCGAAAAATGCCTCGACGAGTTCTTCGACGAAATCCCGAAAAGCGACTGCCCTTACATCCACATTGGCTCCGACGAGGTGTGGATTGAAGACCCTACTGGCTTTATGCAATGGATTGAAAATGTGGTAAGTAAATATGACAGAAAGCCCATCGCTTGGGATCCTGGTTTGCCTGCCTCCGACGGCGTGATTCGACAGATTTGGAACGAGGCGGCGGGTTCCAACGCGGCTGCATCGGAGAAATCGGGGAAGTATTTGGACTCTTTTGTCGGCTATCTGAATTATTACGACCCGATGCTGTTTACGAGTCGTGCGTTTTTGCATACAGCCGCAGCCCAAGCTGTGCCCGACACCACCAAGGCCTTGGGTGGCATCCTTTGTCTTTGGAATGATGTGCGCGTCGACAGGAAGGAGAACATCGCTCTGCACAACGGCATGATTAATGGCATGATGGCCTATGCTGAGCGTTTTTGGAACGGTGGAAATGCCGGTGTCGTCTTGAACGAAAACCTTCCTATGGGACCATTGACTGAGGCAGGCTCGCGTTTGGCCAATTTTGAAGAGAAAATGGCTTTGCACCGCGACCGTTTCCATAAAGAGAAGATGCGTTGGGTGGCCAATTCGCAAATGGAATGGAAGGTGCAAATTGATGATAATGAACCGGTAACTGCTTATGGTGGGGTGGTTGATTTGGATGCATTTTGCCAAGTGTATCTTATTAATATAGGTGACACTGCCATGGCCACGGCCCAAACGACTTTGTTTGCGGAGCGCGACATGGACATAGAGGCATGGATAGGCTTTTGCGTGCCAGCACGTTCCAATCGCAACGGCTATGGCATTGGCGAACAAGGCCGATGGGAGGGTGGTTGCCAATGTTTCGTTAATGGGAAGGCGGTTTTGCCCCCGAAGCCTTGGAACGAGCCTGGCAAATATGGCTATCATTTCAACACTTGGCATAAGCATGAAGAAGAGGAACCTTTCACCGACGAACAGCTCTATTGGATGCGTGAGCCTGCCAAGATTCATCTTAACAAAGGCGAGAACCGTGTGGAAATAAAAACACCGAAGACCTATAAAGGCCTTCGGTGGGGTTTTGCTTTCATTCCTGTTTCGACTTCTGCCGACGGAACCGTCAGCGAAGTGAAGGAAATAGGTTATCGTCTCCCGTTGTAGTTGCCGCTTAGGGTCTCGATGAAGCCGTTGGCGGCGGTCTTCATGTTGGTGAAGTCGCTGCCGAGCGAGCTGGAGCAGTCGAGCACGAGCATGATCATCGCGCTCTTGTATTCGTTGACGACCTCGGTGTTGCCCGAAGGGGTGAACTCGCTGTTGTATTGCCATTGGGCCGACGATTCGAGCCAGTTGTATTGCTTCACATAGTCGGTGCTGATTTGCACGCCGTTCATGTCGGTGAGGTTTTGGAACGAGAACAGGTCGAAGATGCCTTCCGTTGAAGCGGTGACGGCAATGCCCGACATGCTTTCCAGTCCGACATATTGGATTTCAGTCAGTTGGCCTTTTCCTGCATTGCGGATGTAGGTGCCTTCGATGTAGCATTGCGACTCGTTGGCATCGGCCACGTTGTCGAAGGTGAAGCGGATTTTGGTGCCGGGCTCTTGGGCGGGCAGCTTCAGCGTGACGTTGTAGAATGTGCTTTGGTTGTAGAGCTGCTGGGCGATTTGGGCGAATTTCTCAGAGGCTTCGTTCATGTTGCTGACCTCGAAGACGTTGTTGACGGGGTCGCTCGACAGCTTCTTGAGGTTGTTGCGGAAGCCTTCCACATCGCTCACGTCGGAGCCGCGAACGCCAATTGAGTATGCCGAAATGTTCTGTCCGCCAATGAGTTCGTTGTTGATTCGGGAGTTCACTGCCGACAGATATTCGCTGCCCGAGTTGTAGTTCGACAGGATGTAGGAGCCTTGGTCGAGGCCGTCGGTGAAGGTCACCACCGAGACGTTGATGAGGTTTTCGGGGATGCGTGCACTGGCGAGGCTGTTGAGACCCGTGTTGACGGCGTGGTAAAGGATGGTGCCGTTCTGCATGGAGAGACCATCGACGAAACTCTCGAAGTTCGCTTTCGTATTCTGGTTCAAGAGGCCGAGCGGCATGGTATAGAGGTCACTGTTGAACCCGACGATGCCGAGATAAAGGCCTTCTTTTGCTGGTGTGTTGTCTTCGGCCTGAGGCTTTCTGCAACTGCTGAAGGTGGTGAGCACGACGGCAAGCGTCATGGCTGCCACGGTGATGAGATGTCTTTTCATATTCGGTAGTTTTTAATCTTTTCTATAACGAAAGAGGTCCGCTAAAATTGTAACCCCTGCAAAATTTCCAACTCTCAACTAATCATAGCTTTCCTGATGGCTTTGGCCAATTGGTCGGGGCAGGAGGTGCCTTTGAAGCCGCAGCGGATGCCTTCGAGCTTGGCGATGACATCCTCGGCTTTCATGCCGTCAACAAGTGTGGCCACGCCTTGCGTGTTGCCGTTGCAGCCGCCGTAGAACTGCACGTTCCTGACGATGCCGTCCTCAATCTCAAACTCAATGGCCTGGCTGCAAGTGCCTTGGGTTCGGTAAGTGTATTTCATTGTGTTTCAGTTTTTGCAAAGTCTGTTGATGATTCCTGAATGTTGCGGGAACTGTTTGCTGAGGTCGTCTTTCTTGCCTAACTCGAAGTTGTCGAAACTGAAGGCAGGTCCTACGGCGCAACCCACCAGACAAAAGCCATGTTTGGTGGGAATCTCGGCGGCAAACCATTGTTCGGGCTGTATGACGGCTTGCATTTCGCCATCGCAGCCCAAATGATGGGTGACCAACTCGCCGTTGGTGTCGATGACGTAGATGTTGAGTGGCTCGCCAGCATGGTAATACCAGATTTCGACCACATCGTGTAAGCGATGGAATGCTGATATATCGTTGGAAGTCAGCATGTAATAGATGGTGGAGATGGTTTTTTTGCCAGTCTCGTCGTTTCCGAAAAGCTGGCGATAGTACCCGCCTTCGGGATGCGGTGCAAGGCCAAGTCTTTCGATGTAATCTTTTGCTTCCATTTTATTGCAGTTTCGACATAAACTTCTCGCTATCAACCACAAAACGTTCATGAATGCCTTCGCCTACCAGTGTATCGTCCTCGAAGCATTTCACCTCGAAGACCAAACGCCGGCAATCGACTTCCGTGAGTTCGGCCTCGCAGCGGATGGTTGTACCTACGGGGCTGGCTTTCAGGTGCTTGATGTTGACGGCGATGCCGACGGTGGTGTTGCCTTCGCCAACCTTGTCGGCCACGCTCATCAGGCAGGTCTTCTCCATCAGTGCAATCATGGCGGGGGTGGCAAACACCTCCAACGCGCCTGAGCCGTAGACGGCGGCGGTGTCCTTGTGCTCCACCACGAGCGTCTCGCTGTGGCGGAGTCCTTTCAGCATGTCGTAGTCCATCAGCCTTGGAAATTCATGGTGATGTTGACGATGACATCGGGGTGCAGCGAGCGACCCACGGGGCAGCTTTCGGCGGCGGCCCAGAGGAGCGATTTCTGCTTTTCGGTGTATTCCTTCGCGGGGAAGTTGAACACGAGATCGATCTGCCCGATGCGGCGTGGGTCGGCGTTCATGGTCTTCTTCACCTCGTAGGTGGTGCCGTCGATGTCGAACTTGTGGCCTTGTGCGCTGATGCCCATGATGGTCATCATGCAGGCGGCCAATGCGCCGCAGGCCAGGTCGGTGGGCGAGAAGGCTTCGCCTTTGCCGTGGTTGTCGGTGGGTGCGTCGGTGATGATGGTGTTGCCCGACTGCACGTGGGTCATCTCATTGCGGAGATTGCCTTTGTAGGTTCCTTTGATTGTTGCCATATCGTTTGTTTTTGTCACAAAACTTGCAAAACTGTCAAAACCTCTTGTTGGGATGTGGAAGCCTGCCAACCGGCGGCTTCCAGCGGCAAGGCGGTTGCCGTGCCGCTCAGCCAAGAAAACAAGTTTTGCGTTGTTTTGTGGGTTTTGTGATTATTGAATTTGTTCGAGTATCAGGTTAGCCAGTCGGCTTGTGCCCACGCGGAAGAGGTTCGGGTTGAGCCACTGTTCGTCGAGGATGTTTTTCACCAAATAATAATAGGTGAGGGCATCTTCCGGCGTTTTCATGCCGCCCGCAGGCTTGAAGCCCACCTTCTTGCCCGTGGCTTCATAGTATTCCTTGATGGTGTCGATCATGACGATGGCGGCGAGTGGTGTGGCGGCCACCGGCACCTTGCCCGTCGAGGTCTTGATGAAGTCGGCACCGGCAAGGATGGCCAATTCGCTGGCCTTGCGGATGTTCTCGACGGTCTTCAGCTCGCCCGTCTCAAGGATGACTTTCAGTCTTGCCTTGTCGCCACAAGTCTCCTTAATAGTCTTGATTTCGTTGAAAACCTCATCGTAGCGTCCGGCGAGGAACGTGCCGCGCGAGATGACCATGTCCACCTCATCGGCTCCCTCGTTGACGCAATAATCCACTTCCTTCACCTTCAGGTCGAATGGCATCATGCCCGAAGGGAAGGCGCAGGCAACGGTGGCCACGCGGATGTTGCTGCCTTTCAGCAGTTCCTTCGCCTGACGGATGAAGGGGCTATAGATGCAGATGGCCGGCACCGAGAGGTGTGGCTTCTGCGTCGGGAAAGCCAAGGCCTTCTCGCAAAACTCCTTGATTTTGGCCTCGTTGTCGAAGGCCTCAAGGGTGGTGAAGTCGATGCTTTGGAAGATGGTTTTCAGGGCTTCCTTTTCGTTACCTTTCTTCTTCTCTTCGCTGAGAATCAATCCGATGCGTTCGTTGAGCGCGGCTTCGGTATGGTTGTAGGGGGTGAATTTCATAGTATGTTATTTTTTAATCTTTATCTCTTTTTCCTCAATATATTGCCTCACAAATTCTGCAATGTCAAAGGTTGAAACTTCGTATTTCGGTTCAAGCAAGGCGAATTCAGCTGGTTTGTGGAAATAGTTTTCATTCAGCAAAATGCTGTAAATGAACTTTGAATGTATGGTGTGGCGGGAAAAACGGCCTGCATAATCCACGCCTTTGGCCAAATCGTAGCCTTCTTTCAGTAGGGCGTAAATGTCGTAGTAGTCGCGGAAAGCGCTTCGCACGGCAATGGTGAACAATTTCATCCCCAACAATTCCTGCAAAGATGGCGTTACGATGTTGTTGTAAACAAAGCCCTTACCCAATTCTGGGACGGAGTTTTCCGGCCTGAAAAACGATAGTTTCACGTTTCCATTGACAAAGATTTGCAGTTGGTTTTTTCCAAGAAACTCTTTTCTGCAATCGGGGAAAACGCTTGAAACCTCATTTGCTATGGCTGAAAAATCGAGGGAAGGGCGTTCTTTTCGAGTGCCTAACAGCTCAAAATCAAGGTCTTCGCTTTTCCTGTGTTGCATTTGTAGGGATTGCGCAGTGCCTCCACAAAGATACAAACCCTTCACAATTTCCATTTGCGAAACGGCCACGAAAACAGGAATTGTTTCCTCCCTAAGCCCTAACTCCCAGTCTTGGTTTCCCATAACGCTTCAAATATCTTTCGGGTTTCTTGATGTCGAAAAACATTACTGCCAAAAGCCAGTTGATGATGCCGTAGTAATCGCCTTGCGAAACCAAGCGGTTGCGCCAAACTTCTTGTATTTGCTTCATCGGATAGAGGTCGCTCAATTTGTGCAAGTCCTCAAATTCAAGGTAGAGCAATGCTTTCTCGATGAGTAATTCGTCATCGGGTTGTGCGCCTTTGTTGTACGACCACAGGCAGCCCAATTGTTCCAATTGCCGCCAAAGTGCCAACTTCTTGCGCTTGATTTGTCCGTTTTCGCCTATCATTTTGCTTTTCACACTGCAAAATTACTCAAAATTTCCAAATGTTTCGCCAATCGTCGTTGCAAGTTTCAAAGAAATCAGTCATTGTCAGCAAATTCTTTTGTATTTTTGCCCCCAGAATTCATCAATTTAAAACCGATGCCCCGATGGTATATAACAGCGGTCAAATCGAAATGAAGAAGTGTTTGTTTGTCCTTTCAGCCTTGGTTTTGTTTGCTTTTAGCGGTTGCCAAAAGTTTGCAGGCGAACCTGTTACGAAGAATTTCGGCATTTCTGGCAACTATACTGAGCTTGAAGTGCAGAATGCGTTTGAGGTCACCGTGAGCGATGCCGTTGAGGTTGTCACTGTCACGGTTGGCGAGAATGTCATGCCGAAAGTCATGGTGGAAGTCGTCGATAATACGCTGAAAATCTATCTCAAGCCTGCTGGCCATTTCTATGGCGGCGAAATGAAGGCCATCATCCCCTACAAAGCCCATCTGACGAGTGTTGACTTGTCGGGTGCTTCGGAGTTCCGTTCGGAATATGGTCTTGATGGCGAGAAAGTTGAAGTGGACTTGTCGGGTGCCTCCGATTTCTATTGCGACATCAATGCGGACGAAATCAGCATGAATCTGTCGGGTGCATCCAAAATCGAGGGCGGTGTTTCGGCCACCGACCTTGACCTTGACTTGGCCGGCGCTTCCGATGCCACGCTGACGGGTCAAGTTGCATCGCTTAAAGTCGATTTGTCGGGCGCGAGCAACATCAAGAAAACGGTTGTGGACAATCGTTATGGCCTCGTTTGCGACCGATGTGAAGGCTCGTTGTCGGGCGCAAGCAATGCCTACATCCATTGCGATGGCACCATCAAAGTCGGCCTTTCTGGGGCCAGCGACCTGCACTTTACCGGAACCGCCTTCACTGGAGATAGCAGCATGTCAGGCGCTTCGGACATCATTCATGATGAACTGCCGTAAGCTGTAGTTCTTCCAACGATATTTTCATCCGCCAGCACCACTTGTTTTTCGGGTCGGCAGGCACATTGATTTGGTCGTCCTTGGGGTTGGGCGACCAATTCTTTTCATTTGTGTCCAAAAGGTCTTGCAGCGGGTAGATGTTCCACTTCGATGGACTGTCGCAATGCTTTTCCAGGATTTTTTTGATTGTCTTGCCAGTGACTTTGCGGTCGTCGAGGTCGAGGCTGTCAAGGAACTGACGGGTGCGGACGCGGTCTTCGGCTAACCAGCCTCGCAGGGTGGGCATGTCGTGGGTGCCCGTGGTGTAGACGCAGTTTTCGGGCAGGTCTTCGGTGTGCACAAAAGCGTGACCGAACACTTTTGGCATTCGCTGCACCTCAAGGCTCATGATGCCCAACTGCTGCATCACCTCGGGCACGGAGGCGGGAATCATGCCCAAGTCCTCGCCGCAGGCGATCATCTTTGTAGCATTGATGAGAGCGGGCAATTTCTCCAAAGCTTTCTGCTTCCAAAACTCGTTGTGGCGGTGGTAGTAGAAGTCCTCATAGATGTGGTCGATGGCTTGTTTTTGGTCGTCGGGCAAGGCTTGATACGATTTGGTTTTGTGTAACTCGATGCGTGGATGGAACTTGCTGTTTTCGTGTGGGTCGTGGATGAAAAGCGTGTCCAAGCCCGATTTCACATGCTTCTTTTCGTCGAAGCGGAAGCCGAAACCTTCAATTTCTGCAACGCTCAGCGGCAGGGCAGGGCTGAAATGCCCCAACAAGCCCGACTTGGCGGTCTTCGGTATTTCCCAAATGCGGAAGAAGCCCAAGATATGGTCGATGCGGTAGGCATCGAAGTAGCGGCTCATCACTTGCAGACGGCGTTGCCACCAAGCGTAGTTGTCCTTCGCCATCGCTGCCCAATTGTAGGATGGAAAGCCCCAATTCTGACCCTCGGCGGCGAAATCGTCGGGCGGGGCACCCACTTGCACGTCGAGGTTGAACAAATCGGGATGCGCTTTCACGTCCACACCTTTGGGATTCACCCCGATGGGGATGTCGCCTTTCAGCAGCAAGCCTTTGTCGTGCAAGGCGTGGACGGCCTCGCGCAGTTGCTTGTCGCAGTGATATTGCAGGAACAGGTGGATTTCGTTGCCGTTGCCGTCGCGCTCGGCGCAAAATTGGGCGTAGTCATGGAGCCAGTCCTCGTTTTCTTTGAGAAATTGCTGGAATTCGGAGGTGTCTTTCAGTGATTCCCGTTGTTGCTCGAAGGCGGCCTGGAAATATTTCCATTTGGTTTTCAGCACTCTGGGATAATCGACGGTGTCCTTTTTGTTGAGTTGGGTTGGCTTTTCCGAAATCCCCAATTTCTTGAGGTTCAAATAAACCGGATTCAGCGCAAAGGCCGAGATGGCATTGTACGGGTACGAATCGCGCCAGTCGTAGTGCAAGGTCGTGTCGTTGATGGGAAGGATTTGGATGATTTTCAATCCTTTGCTGACGCACCAATCGCCTAATTTCGGCAAGTCGGCAAACTCGCCAATGCCGAAATCATTTTCCGTGCGCAGGCTGAACAGCGGCACGGCCACGCCGCGCATCGTCTGCCTTTCGGTGAGGCCGAACCAATCCCAAACGCGGTCTTTGCCTTCGGACAAGATGCGGTTAGGGCCGTCTTCCCAACGGATTTGGCCGTTTTCGCGGATGAAATATTTGTATTCGGCCATTGGCGTTACGTCGGTTTCCACCGACCAAATCCCTGGCCCAACATATTCCATCGGAACGGCCTTGCCTGTATTCCAATTGCCTAATTCTGAGGTATTTCCAGTGAGGGACAATTCCTCGCCCCAGCGGCTGTCGTATCTTAATCTGAAAAGGGTTTTCATGCTGCAAAGGTAGGGATTTTATTCTATCTTCACCCGACTAATCACCCCGCGATTGCTCCCCGAGTCGTAAAACACGCTGTAGGCATAGCCGCCATGCATTTTGAACACACGCGGATAGATGCGTTTGCTTGCCTTTTGTCCCATGCCGACTGTTCCCGCCGTGGGGTCGTAAAGACCAACGTAGTTCATCCCGTTTTTAATGAACAAGCCGTAGGTCTTGCCTGTGGCCTTGTCAGTGAGGAACTCATTTTGGAAATGTTTTTCTCCAGAAGTGATTTTCAAAGGTTGTCTTTTCGCAATTTTGAAGTCGGGACCGATTTCCACGATTTCGCGGTTGTCAAGATCGGCAAATTGAAGCAATCCGTTGACTTTCAAAGGAACAACCTGACATTCTTTTTTTGCCAGCATGGAGCAATACCATTGTATCATCCCAAGCAAGGTAGGAGTTTCAGCCAAGCGTACCAAATTCCCGTCCCAAGTTCCTTCGTTGATGAGGTCGATGCCCGGGCTTCCTCGTTCAGCTTTTTTGATGCTCTTGGAAACTATGCTTTCTCCTTTCCCGTCGTCATTTTCCACATAGTTGGACTCGAGGGTGAAGTTTTCCGCCATCGCCTGATGGTATTCGTTTTGTATCTTCATCCATGCCGACTGGCAGGCACGGTAGCCGAGGGTGTCGATGAAACTGCAAAGGTATTGCGGCTTTGCGTCGGGAACGCCTTTCATCACGTAAAAGAAGTCTTGGCTTTTGCCGTGGTTGAATTTGAGCCAATAAAGGCCTCTGTCATGCACAATCGTCTTGACGATGTAAGCCCCGTTGTACTCGCACACGATTTTGAGCAGTTTGTTGCGGTAGTCCTCCCGCGAGAAGGTGGAAACGGGCAGAATGTCTTGTTTTTCATCAAGATACACCTGCAAGCAACTGTCCTTTCCGACGAGGATGAGGTCATCGAAAGCGTCAATGTGTAGTTTCTCAAAGAGTTGGTCGAAGTCCTTGTGGGCTTGTTCATTGCCTTCGGTGTCGAGGACGACCATCGAGGAAGTCTTGGGCTTGTTTTCCAAAAGGTAGATTTTCCCACCCAAAAACGTGATGTCGGCGATGTTGCGGTTTGAACCCGAGCGGTAGAAGTCGCTGTAGGCCGTAACGCCCACCTCTTGAAGGTCGTAACTCATCTTGCGCATACGGAAACTGACGTTGATGGAGTCGCGCTGCAACTGCTTAGGCGTTAGGCTCACCAAAGTATCCTGATAGCCGATGCATGAATAATACAGGTTGACGGTCTCCGAGCGGTCGAAAAGCGGCAGTTCATAATGCCCTTTGGCATCAGTACTGGTGCCGTAAGGCGTGTTCACGATGCTGATGTTCATGTTCTCCACTCCGAGGTTGCCGAAGACGGTGGTTTTGGTTTGGGCGAAGAGGGACGAAGCAAGGAAAAGCAAAAGCAAAGCAAGGATAAAGTTCTTTTTCATAACAAGGTCATTTTACGGAAATTGTCGCATACTTGTATTCCTTCCCATCATCAAACCGCAACAGATACTCGCCCTTATAAAGCGCCAGCTTGAACTCGTTTTCATCCTTACTGTACATATACTGGTCGATGGGGACACATTTTTCGCCTTCCGATTTCAGGAACGCGCTCACGCAACCTTCGGGGAAGCCGTTTTTGTCGATGAAGCGGCGGTCGAGGGTGTAGAGCACCTTGCCGTTGGAGAGTTTCCAGTCGGGGATGTTGTCTTCGATGAAACGTGTGCGTGGCAGGCAGCAGGTGGCATCCATACCCGAACCGCAAGGGAAGATATGCTTCACCGTGTCATAAAGAAGGATAGGCTCGCGGTTGGGCATCGCATCAATCAAGTCGTAATAAACGGTTTGCAAGGAATCGGTTTCGCCGTATGGGTCGTCGAAGAATGTGCATTGCAACGTGAACGGGTCGATGCCGGATTGTTCCTTGAAATATCTGCCCATCGTGTACCATCCGTTGCGGTCGGCGATATGCCCGAAGCCGCCTAAAAGCAGGAATTTTGCTTCAGGGTCTTGGCTGATGATTCTTTCGACAAGGTTTTTGGCTTCGTTCACCTCACGATCAACGCCGAAGCCCTCGCCTTCGTAAGGCACGAGTGTATAGCCCAAATTGAGCGCGGTCCTGAGCATATCGCCATAGACAGGCTCGTCGCTGTAGAACCCTGTTTCGCTCAACAGCACCGAGCGCCTCTCGTTGAGCAAGGAATCCTTTGCAAACAGGGTCTCGGCGGCGAGATAACGATAGCCGTTTTCATAGCATTTCTCTAACCAACTGATAACGAAAGCCCTACTATGTGGGTTGAAGTGCCTCTCGTTCATCATAATGACGCGGTTGTTCGCGATGATGCTGTCCATTATTTCCGACAAGGGGATGGCTTTCACATCCTTATAACTATTCTTGAATCTCATATTGTCGAGGAATTGTGTCCCACAAGCCTCGGCTTCGCACCTTGCCTCCTTGTATCGTCCAACGCGGGAATACAAGATGGCTAACAGGTCGTGATAGGAATGTTCAAACTTCGAGCCGATAAAGGTGCTGTCCATATCGAGCAGTTTGATGATCGAGCGGTAGCCGTAGCCATCTTCTTTAGCCACTTGGTAAGGATTGGGCTGTTCGTTTTGCGCCACGGCGCTTTGGAATGAGAGTGCCGCCAAGAGCACAACAAGGTAAATTTTCTTCATAAAGCGTGATTTTTTATCGTTTAGCAAGCTGATTTAACGATTGAAACGCTGCAAAAATCGTGCCGATTTTTTTTGTTATAATATTGAAAATCAAAATATTATAGTTTTTCCTATTCCACCCTCACCTGATACAGCGCCTTCCTTTTATTCATCCCCGTCGGGTAGATGAAATACAAGACTCCGTCGTGAATGCGAAGGTTTTGCGCGAAGGGGTAGCCGCTGAGGTCCATTACGGAGGTGACGGTGCCGGTCTTTAGGTCGATGCGCTTCAGGGTATAGATGCCGTCGGTGACGAAAAAGGTGTAGAACTCCTTCCGCGCCGCGTCCATCATCATCTTTTGTTTCCAGCGGCGGTCGGGTTCCATTTTTCCGTTCCATTTGCGGTATTCGTGGAAGGTGAGGGGATGGCGTTCCAATTCGTTGCCTTCTTTGTCAAGTACGATGGTCTCGCGGTCGGTGTAGGCAAAGATGTAGAACTTGTCGCCGATGGCATAGATTGGATTATAGATGGGGTCGGTCACCCAAAAGTTGGCGCCGAAGCCGCCGTCACCCGTGTGCAGGAGCAACCAAATGTCGTCGCGGGCTTCCTCGTCCACGATGTAATGGAGCGGTTCTGGCTCTTTGTCGCTGCCCAAACGATGGCGGTAATAGCCCATTTCCTTGTTGTAATAAAAGTATCGTCCCGTGATGTAAACGCTGTCGATGGCGGCCAAAATCGGGGAGAATTTGTCTTGGAAAGTCTTGCGCGACATGGAGTTATAGAAATTCATCATGCCTTTCTTCCCGTTGCCGTAATCGATGAACCCGATTTGGCTGGCTTGGTAGTCATTGAGGGCATAAATGTTGCCGAAAGCGTCTTTGTTGAGGCGTTTGTAGCGCGACGAAATGGGCATTTCGTGCAGTGCGTCCCCGTCAAAGGAGAGGTGGAGCAAAGCGGAGTTGCGGCGACGATAGACAATCAGATAGATGCCGTCTTCTCGGATCGTGTAGTCGATGACGCTCATCACGGGATTGTCGAAGGCGATGTGCGGCGCGTTGGCAGTCACCGTCACCTCAAGCAGTTCGTGGCTTTTGGTTTTCATCCTGACGGTGAGGTTCTTGCCATTGATGTCTTTTTCCTTGATGGTGTGATAGGTCGGTTCAAAGACCATGTGGGCGAAGCGGAGTATCATGCCTTCCTTGGCAAAGCCGTAAGTAAAACGCCCTTGCTCGTCGGTCACCGAAACGAGCAAAGAGTCGTGCACATACACGCTCACGTTCTCGATGGCTTTGCCGTTTTCGTCCTTGCAGTAGCCTTGGATGATTTGGTGTTCTTGGGCTGAAACAGAGTGAATGAAGCCGAAAAGCAACAGAAGTAGGATGGTTTTTTTCATGGTGATGGATTTTTTGACGCCGTAAAAGTAGTGATTATTTCAATTCAGTGGCTATTTTTTTGTTTTAGATGAATTTTTTCCTTTTTCGCAACACGAATTGCCATAAATGATTCACGAATTATCATGAATTTGTTTGTGTGACCGGCTATTAATAAATTCGTGGTTGATTAATGGTAATTATATGTCAAAAAAAACTATTTTTGCCCAATCAAAACGATGCCCATGACCGCTTTCGATTTCTTCAACATCCTTCGTTCGATTCCGAAGACCCTACGCTTCAACCTGCATTATTTTCCGCTGAAGACGGCCTTGAAGCTGCCTGTCATCGTGTCGCACCGCACTTATTTGCGTGAGCTGCACGGCAAAGTCACGCTGCCAAAAAAAGTGGAAACGGCGATGGTGAAAATCGGCTTCGGCGACGTGGGCCACTACGACCGCAAGCGCTCTCGCACGATATGGCAGGTGAGCGGCACGGTCGGCTTTGGCGGCAAGGCGAGCATCGGGCACGGCTCGAAGATTTCGGTGCGCGGCAACTTGGAATTTGGCCCCGATTTTAATATGACTGCCGAAAGCACCATCGTCTGCGCCAAGGAAATCCGCTTCGGGCGCGACTGCCTGCTAAGCTGGGACATCCTCGTGATGGATACCGACGAGCATCCGCTGTATAACAAGGAAAACACACGTATCAATCCCGACAAGGCCATCCGCGTTGGCGACCATGTGTGGATTGGCTGCAAATGCGTGTTGTTAAAAGGAGCCGAGGTGCCGAACGACACGGTCGTGGCGGCTGGCACACTGCTGACATCTTCCTTCGCGGGCGAAAACCAAGTGATTGGCGGCAATCCACCAACTGTCCTTAAGCACGACGTCCGTTGGGAACACTGAATTTGGGGGAACAAAACTTGCAAAACCCTCCAAACCTTCTTGAAAACGTGGGCGGCACCCAACCGGGTTGCCGCTGGAAAGCGGTCCAGTTGGCCGCTTTCCACGTCCACAAAAAATGTTTTGTCAGTTTTGAAGGTTTTGTTTAAATCATAAAGTCTCAATCACCGTGCAGAGGTTCTCGAAGATCTGCGGGATTTCGCCCACGCCGTTCACGGGATGCAGGTTGCCCCTGGCCTCGTAGAAGTCCGTCACGGGGTGCGTCTTCTCGTAGTATTCCTCAAAGCGGTGCTTGATGCTCTCTAAGTTGTCGTCGGCGCGACCGCTGGTCTTGCCGCGTTCGAGCATGCGCTGGATGAGCATTTCCTCGGGCACTTCGAGGCTCAGCACACCGCTCAGCGGCATGTCGTATTTTTCCAGCATCTCTTCCAGGATCTCGGCTTGGCGCACGGTGCGCGGAAAGCCGTCGAAGAGGAAGCCTGCCGAGTCTTTGTGCTCTGAGAGTTTCTTCTCGATGATTTGTGCCACGATTTCGTCGGAGACGAGGCCGCCTTTCCCGATGATTTCCTTCACCTGAAGGCCGAGTTCGCTCTCGGCGGCGATTTCCTCGCGCAGGATTTCGCCCGTGGAGATGTAAGTCAGGTTATATTTTTCGCGCAGGAACTGCGACTGTGTTCCCTTGCCAGCGCCCGGAGGGCCAAAGAGGATGATGTTTAGCATATTTGTTTGGGTTTTTTGTTAATCTTGTTGTCGCTTCGCGTCATTGCGAGGAGGAACGACGAAGCAATCCAGGGAAAAAGATTGTTGTCTGGACTGCTTCGTGCCTCGCAGTGACGCAAAGCGTGTCATATTCACTCAATAATCTTATAAATATCCGGCAAATTCCGTCCTTGTTGGTCATAATCAAGGCCGAAGCCCACGATGAAGTCGTTGCCGATGTCCATGCCTTTGTAGTCGATGGGGTAGTCGTATTGGAACGAGGCGGGCTTGAAGAACAGCGTGGCGATGCGCACGTCGGCGGCCTTCAGGTCGCGGAGCTTCTTGATGGTGTAGCGCATCGTGTGGCCCGTGTCGATGATGTCCTCCACGACGACCACGTGCCGCCCGTTCAGGGCGTGGTCGAGGCCGATGAGCTCGCGGACTACACTGGTGGTTTCGGTGCCAGCGTATGACGACAGCTTCACAAAACTGATTTCACACGGAATCGTCACCCGCTTGAATAGTTCGGAGGCGAACATGAAGGCCCCGTTGAGCACGACGAGGAACATCGGGTTCATGCCGTCCAAGTCGCGGTTGATTTGGTCGGCCACGTTTTGGATGCTGGCTTCGATTTTTTCTTGGGGAATGAACAGCCCAAAATCTTTGTCTATGACATGTACTGTTTTCATTTTCAAAGGATTGAAATTTCCCTACCCTTGTGGGTAAGGCGACACAAATATACAAAATGAAATTGTCGGTAGGTGCGAAGCCGAAAAAAAACTATTTTTGCGATTGAATTGGAAACAAAACCTACAAAACTTTAATTCGCGGTGTGGCGGCACCCAACCGTGTCGCCGCCGGAAAGCAGGCCGGTTGGCTGCTTTCCACTGACGAAAAAGAGGTTTTGATGGTTTTGTATGTTTTGTTCTGAAAAATAGAAAGTTATGACCCCTGTTATCAGCATCATCATGGGAAGCACCAGCGACCTTCCCGTTCTCGAAAAAGCCGCCCAGTTTTTCGACGAGATGGCCATCCCGTTCGAAATGAACGCCCTCAGTGCGCACCGCACGCCGCAAGAGGTTGAACAATTTGCCCGCGAAGCCCAAGGCCGTGGCATCAAAGTGATCATCGCCGCCGCCGGCATGGCCGCCGCCTTGCCAGGCGTGATTGCCGCCAACACCACCTTGCCCGTCATCGGCGTGCCTGTGAAGGGTATGCTCGATGGCCTCGACGCCATGCTGTCCATCATTCAAATGCCTCCCGGGATTCCCGTGGCCACGGTGGGCGTGAATGGAGCTTTGAATGCCGCCATCCTCGCCGCCGAAATGCTCGCGCTTGGCGATACGGAAATAGCTGCCAAAGTATTGAATTACAAAGAGAACCTGAAGAATAAGATCACAAAGGCCAATGCCGAGTTGAAGGAAGTGAAGTACCAGTACAAAACGAATTGATTTTGTTTTTGGAAACAAATGCTCTGCATCCAACGTAGTTAAATCTTCGTTAATCTGAAACAAATGAGTAGAGACGCTGCTTGCAGCGTCTCTACCAATCAACTCAATCAACTCACTAAAAATGAAGAAAGTATCGTTTACTCTTTGATGCTTTTCGCTTATTCTTTTATCACTTTTTCAAGCCTACGCTCACCGTCCTTGAAGGTGATGCACAGCATGTATACCCCGGCGGGCATCGCGCTCATGTCGATGCTTTCCATGGCCTTGCTGTATTTGGCTATGAGGCTGCCGGCAAGGTTGTAGAGTTCAACGCTCTCAGGCTCTTGGCCTTCATCGAAGCGGAGGGTCAATCGGTCTTTCATAGGGTTGGGGAAGAAGGTATAAGGTTCGCTTTTGTTGGGTGCCTCGGTAATGCCAGTCGGGTCGTTGTGCAAAGTGTAGACATAAATGGCGGTGTTTGTTGCCGGAAAAGTGGTGGAGCTCACGAACCCTACGATGATGTCGCCATTGGCTTTCGGTAGGAGGGTGTTGCCATATAGCCCACTGACGCCCAGTCCTGACAGCTCAACATTCCAGAAGAGGTTCAGATCAGAATCCAAGCAAGCGAGCCACATCGTTCCATTAGCGAAATTGTTGTGGCATTGGTAAATGATGTCGCCTTCAGCCAATGCTGTCATAAGGGGATAATCCATGCTGCCGAGTTGCGGTGAGATGCCAATGGGGTTGTGGCCTGAGTCGTATTTGACGAGTGCACAGCCTGCTTCATAGTTCGGGTATTCCATTTCGGAGGCCATCAGATATGAGCCGTCTTCCATAGGGATGATGTGCTCTGTGTTGCCGCCGCTGAACATGACGCTTTCGTCGTATTTTTCGTACCATCGTGTCCCCGTAATGTTGAAATCCTCGTCAAAGAAGTAGCAATGGACAGGGTTGTGTTCTGATTCTGTTTGGTAACTTCCTAACTTGTAGTAAGTAAGAGGCGATTCGGTGTAGATGCCGAAACCTGTATACCACAATACGGTGTCGGGGTGATACTCATAATCGAACTTCGGAGGAAATAGCGCTGTTGTCTCGATGTCGTTTTTCACGGTGCCGTCCAATCCGATGCGCATCATGTGGTACACTTCATCGGTCCAAAAGCTGATGATGAGGTCGTTGTTGGGGTCGACGAACCAGTTGTCCCATGTGAAAGCCTCGTGCTCGGCTTTTGCGACTTGTGTTGTGACGTCGTTGGTTATGTTGAGGTCGGCATCAATCGAAACTGATCTGACGTGGTAAGTGCTGTCCGCCATGTTCCAAAGATGGCTGATGACGGCATACGAGTCTTTGTTGATGCGGTATACGAATCGTTTGTCGATTCTGTAGATGACTTGTGTGAAGTTTTGCCCGTTCATGCCATCGGGAGTCTCAATGTACAATGTGTTGAAGGTCTCGCCGTCGGGCGTTGTCTTGATGATGGTGTGTCTCGAATCATAGAAATATGGGCTTGTGCTGCTGGTTGTGCCAATGAGCAGCGTTCCGTCCTGACATTCGAAGATTTCGCATCCGATGGAGTGAAAGCCCTCTTGCTGGATGGTGAACTCGCTGACGATTTCCTGTCCGTAGCTTGTTGCGCAGGCGGCCATCAGCAGGCCGGTGATGAGGGTGTAAAGTCTGGTTTTCATATCGTTGTGTTTTTGAAGGGTGAATGATTCGTTTTTTGTTGGCTTGGGTAGAGACGTTGCGCGCAACGTCTCCACCCTTAGAGCTGATATGTATTATTCCTTGATGATTTTCTCCAATCTACGCTCACCATCCTTGAAGGTGACGCACAGCATGTACACCCCGGCGGGCATCGTGCTCATGTCGATGGTTTCCATGGCCTTGCCATGTTTGGCTACGAGGCTGCCTGCAAGGTCGTAGAGTTCAACGCTCTCAGGCTCTTGGCCTTCATCGAAGCGGAGGGTCAATCGGTCTTTCACGGGGTTGGGGTAGAGGGTGATGGGGTTATCAATGGGTTCTGTTTCTGGGATAATAGTCGGGTCGTTGTCGCCGATGATGTACACCCTGAGTATCGGGTCGTTGTTCTGATGATACAGGATGACTCCAACCAAGATGTTGCCGTTGTCTAAGACTTTAAGGACGTTGGGCAGGCCTTGGGTGTTATACAAATAGGAGAGAGGCAATTCCCAAGCAATCTCAAGGTCGCTGTTCATTCGGGTCAATTTGGCAAATTGGTTGTATCTGTAGGCGCCATAGGTGAAATAGATGGCGTTTTGGTCTTTCGCAACCATCTGTCCGCAACCTGTCGGATAGTATTCTCCCGAAAAGCGGTGCGATGCCAAGGGAACGTTTTTGTCGTTGTATTTTAGAATAAGTGTTTGTGGGCCGTAATCTTGGACGTACACGGTTGTGGTCATCAGTCCGTATCTTGCCATGCTTGGCTCAACGATGAAAGGTGTGGCGGTCGTGTACTGGTCATCCCTAAAGGTGGCGTTTGAATCGGGCAAGAGGCAATCCGCACTTCCGATGGGACTAAAATCTTCATCCAACAGGAAACTTCTGAATACGATGGAGTCTGTATCCTTCACCGAGTAGCCAAGGCATTGGTACCTGATTGGTGCGCTGCTGATGGCTTTGATGTCGGTGTAGAACAACGTGGAATCGTTGTGCTCGTTGCCCCAGATGCCTCGTGGGAGTTCGGGAATGGCTTTGTCTTCCAGTACGTTGAAATCCAAGCTGATGCGCAGGATGTGGAAAACATCTCCGGCCCCCATACTGTAGGGGAAGATGATCTCGTCGTCGGGCGAAAAGAAAACGTAATAGTCCCAGAAAGTGTAGTTATATGCAGCCACGGGGATGATTGCTTCGCGAACGATGTTCAAATCGGCATCGATGAGAGTGAGTGTCAGGTTATACACATTGGAAGCATAGTCGATGGAGAAACCGGCCACGAGAAAGGTATCGGTCATCGAGGGGACTTCCATCAGCTGGTATGCGCTGGCGAAGCGAACACTGTCGAGGATAGTACCGTCTGTGGTGGTTTTGTAAACGAAGTATTCGTGGCTGTAAGGGTTGATGCCATTTCCGACGAGCAAGTTGCCGTCGGAGGTCTCTACGATGTCGGTGTAGAAACCAATGGAACCAACCGTGAACTCGCTGACGATTTCCTGTCCGTAGCTTGTTGCGCAGGCGGCCATCAGCAGGCCGGCGATGAGGGAGTAAAGTTTGTTTTTCATGTCGTGTGGTTTTTGAGGGTTAATAATTGGGTTTTGTGTTTTGTGTGGGCTGATTCTTTGGCCGAAGCCGCTGATTTATATTTTGCTTTAAGTTTTAATTTTCCGTTTTAATGCCGATTTTTCTGTTTCGATGATGCAAAGTTACAATCTGGAAAAATTTTGTCAAGCCTTTTTTTCAATTATTTTTCGTCAGGCAGGGTTATGGCTTGTGTCACAGGGAAATAAAAAATCCACTTTTATAGGTTGAAATCTGTTTCAAACCTATAAAATGTCATTTTGGAATAAAATATTCCGTTTAATTTTGCTAATAATGGATATTAGAATGAAAAGAAAACTCCTACGGAGCATCGCCTAAGCTACGGGTTGCTTCTTTGTGTGTTGTTAGATTTTGGAAAAGATTTTGAAGGATTTCTTGCCTTTAGGCAATGCCAATAATTAGTTTCCGTTGAAAACAATCCGGCTCAGCTGCCCCTTGTCGAACACCCGATTGGCCACGTCCAAAATGTCGTCAGCCGAAACTGCCTCCACTTTGCGGATGATGTCGTCCATGTATTCGATGGGCTCACCCATGAGCAACGAGCGGGTGACGCCCAAAAGCTCGTTCATGCCGCTTTCGTAGCTTAATGCAACTTGTCCGATGAGTTGCTGCTTGGCGTGATGCAGTTGCAAAGTGCCCAATTTCTGTTGGCAGAGTTTGTCGATTTCCTTGTGCACCAATTCGATGGCACGTTCCAGCGAGTCGGGGTCGACGCCCATGTAGACGCTGATGAGGCCCGTGTCGCTGTAAGCGGTGTATTGCGACTCGATGCTGTAGGCAAAGCCGTATTTCTCGCGGATGTTCAAGCCGAGGCGCGAACTCATCGCCGGACCGCCAAGCACGTTGTTGAGCATCACGATGGGCATCTTCAGCGGACTGCAAAACTCGGGTGCAATGCCACCTATCATGCAATGGCTCAGGTGGTTGTTGCGAGTCTCGGTGCGGTTTTCTGGAACATAGCCGTTGTAGACCTCGCGTTTTTTATTAATAAGGTGTGCAGGCTGCTCACCGAAATATTTCATTGCCAAACGCTCAAATTCCTTGAAGCTGATGTCGCCGATGGAGGCCAAAATCATCTGGTCGGTGCTGTAGTTGTGGGCCATGAAGTCGAGGATGTCCTGCCGATGGAAGCCTTTCACCAATTCAGTGGTACCCAATATGTTGCGCGACAGCGGATGTCCTTTGAAGACCATTTCTTCAAACAAGTCGTAAATCTCATCCGACGGCGAGTCCAAATAGGAGTTGATCTCGTCCAAGATGACTTCTTTTTCCTTGGCCAACTCGTTTTCGGGGAAGGTGGAGTGGAAGGCGATGTCGGCAAAGAGGTCGAGGCTGCGTTTGTAATGTTGCTTGAGGAACGTGGCTTGGATGCAGGTCTCTTCCTTGGTGGTGAAGGCGTTGAGGTCGCCGCCCACGTTGTCGAGACAGCTCAATATATGGTAGGCCTTGCGGCTTTGGGTGCCTTTGAAGATGGTGTGTTCCACGAAGTGCGCGAGGCCGTTCTCATAGGCCAATTCGTCGCGGGTGCCAGTCTCGACCATCAAGACCAAATGCGCGATTTCGCCTGGTTTTTCCTTATGTATAAGCCTGATTCCGTTGGGAAGGACGGCCTCAGTGTATTTATATTCCATAATATGGGTAAAAATTGGGCTGCAAAGATACGACATTCCCAAAACATTCTTACATTTGCAACGAAATTCAAAGTTATCCCATATGAAAAAGCTTTTATTCCTTTTCTTGGCGGCCATCCTCTGCATCGGGGGATTCGCTCAAACCATCGACCCGCTTCTGACCGAGGAAATGGGTCGCCGCAACGACGACGAGATGATCAAAGTTGTCGTCATCATGAAGTCACACTACGACCGCGCCGAGATGAACCGCCGCGCCAGCTATTACACCAACCGCTCCGAACGCCGCGAGTTCGTGGTCAACGAGCTGAAAGCCTTCGCCACGGCTTCACAGTACGACCTGCGCCATGCCCTCGCAGAGATGCAACGCAACGGCATGACGACCGAGCCTACCGTCCTCTGGATGGCCAACGCCCTGAGCTTCGAGGCCAACAAGACTGCCATCCAAAGCCTTGCGCAACGCAATGACATTGAGTTGATTGGCTATGCCATCGAGCGCAACTGGATTCCCGATGGCGAAGTGGCGCGTCCTGCTTCGGCCACGCGCGAAATCACGCCTAACGTCACCCAAGTGGGTGCCGACCAAGTGTGGGATTTGGGCTACACCGGCCAAGGTGTGGTGGTGGCCGTCATCGACACGGGTGTCAACTACAACCACGTCGACCTTGCCGAGCACCTTTGGGACGGCGGATCGGAATTCCCGAACCACGGCTACGACGTTTATAACAACGACAACAACCCCATGGACGACCACGGCCACGGTTCGCACTGTGCGGGCACGGTGTGTGGCGATGGCCATGGCGCCTCGCAAACCGGCATGGCTCCCGATGCCACGCTGATGTGCGTCAAGTGCTTGAACGCGCAAGGCAGTGGCGGTGCCGATGCCATTTCGGCGGGTATCCAATGGGCCGTCGGGCATGGCTGCGACTTGTTCAGCATGTCGTTGGGCGTGGCCAATTCCTCCATCTCCGAGCGTACTCTGCTTCGCCACACCTGCGAGGCCGCCTTGGATGCCGGCGTGGTGGCTGCCATCGCCGCTGGCAACGAAGGCGACAGCCAATGGCAATATCCCATCCCCAACAATGTGCGTGTGCCGGGCAGCTGCCCTCCGCCTTATATCGATGAGGTGCAGAACGAGAATCCTGGTAAGGAGAGCTGCTCGGTGTGTATCGGTGCCGTCGACTACAACGATGCCGCCGCCTACTTCACCTCGCATGGCCCCGTCACTTGGTCGAACACCGAGTTTGGCGACTATGCCTACAACCCTGGCATCGGCCTCATCCGCCCCGATGTGTGCGCCCCGGGTGTCGACATCAAGTCGATCAATTACCAAAGCAACACGGGCTACACTTCCATGAGTGGCACCTCGATGGCCACGCCTTGCGCTGCGGGCTGCATGGCCTTGATGCTGAGCAAGGACATCAACCTGACACCCGCCGACGTGTGCCGCATCCTTGAAGAAACCGCCGTGCCCTTGGCCGAAGGCAAGAGCAATATCTACGGCTTTGGCCGTATCAATGTGTTTGACGCTGTCGAAGCCATCCAGTTGGGTGCCATCAGGTATAGCGACTACGCCATCAACGATGCTTCGGGCAACAACAACCAAAAACTCAACCCTGGCGAGTCGGTGATGCTCAACCTGAGTCTTGAGAATGTCACGGAGGAAGCGGTCAGCGGCGTCACGGTAGTGCTGAGCACCGAAAACGAGCACGTCACCATCACGCAAAACACGGCCCAGTTCCCCACTTTCGCCGCCAACCAAATCCTGACGGTGAACGACGCTTTCGCTTTCAGCGTCGACGATGCGGTGGAGGCCAACGTGCAGCTGAAGTTCAACATTGATATTTCCGTCAACGGCGAGCCTACCGCTACGTTCAGTTTCAAGGTGCCGGTGTATGATTATTTGCTCCAGTATGGCGCCACCGCCGTCTTGAACGACGACAACGCCAATGGCTTGCTCAATCCAGGCGAGACCGCCGACTTGCGCATCTTCGTCGACAATGCTGGCAACGAGTTGGCCCAAACCGTGGTGGGTACCTTGTCGACCGACTACGAGTTTGTCTCCATCCATGTGGCCGAAAAGCCCTATGGCACGATTGGCGCCGACTTGATGGGCTATGCCGACTTCAACATCACTTTGGATGCCGGTGCCCCTGCCGATTTCGCCATCCCCTTCACCCTCGACTTGGTGGATGCCAACGGTCGCCACACCGTCTTGAATTTCGACTACAAGAACGCCTGCAACGTCATCTTCTCGCTCACCGACTCCTATGGCGACGGCTGGCAAGGCAACTACCTCAACGTGAGCTATTCCGACGGCACGCCTTCAGAGCAAATGACAGTGCAAAGCGGCAGCACGGCCACCTACACGCGCAACTTGGCTTCGGGCTGCACCGTGTCGCTCACCTGGACCAACGGCCAGTGGACCTCGGAGTGCAGCTTCGTGATCAGTTACGAAGACGGTACGGTCATCTACCAGAACAGTGGCGGCTTCAATGGCACGCAAACCTTCGACGTCAATTGCAGCGGCGGTAGTGGGATGCCTGAGTTCTGCGACCCCATCCGCAACTTGGCTTATGAACTTGATGGCCAGGATGTCGTCCTCACATGGGAAGCACCCGAAAGCGGTACGCCCGCTTGGTATGAGGTTTACCGCGACACCGAACTCCTTGAATTGGTAGAAGGACTGACCTTCACTGATCCCAATGTGGCAGAAGGCCTTTACAACTATTGCGTCTATGCCGCCTACGACGGTTGCCAGAGCGAGTTTGTTTGCACCGAGGTGGAGGTTTCTTTGTGCAGCGCCGTGCAGAATTTGGCCTATAACTTGAACGACGACCTGCTGCTCACCCTTACATGGGAAGCCCCGGTAGATCCTACGGGATTGGTTGAATACCAAATCTTTATGGATAATGAGCAGGTCGGTACGACGAATGAATTGAATTATGCCTTCAATGTGACTGTCGGTCAACATGATGTGGCTGTGAAAGCTGTCTTTGAGAGTTGCGAGAAAGATGCCCACGTTCAAGTTTGCGTTGTTGGCGCAGTTGAGAATCTGTCTTACAATTTGGTTGGCAACACAGCCCTCATCTGGTGGGATGAAATCGAAGGCGTTGAATATTATGAAATTACGGTCAACGGGCAGATGTCACTTGTTTCAGATGTCACGTACACTTCTATAGTGGAAGACGGCCTGACCACGGTCACGGTGGAACCCGTATCTGAGGGGTGCTATACGTTGAAGAGTGAAATCGAAATCTGCTACAGCAAGCCCGTCGAGAACCTGAGATTCGTCAAATTGGATGCTGACGGCATGTTGCATTTCCAATGGGATGGATCGTCGAACGACAGCTATTATGAAGTCACCTGCAACGGTGCGGATGCCCAAACGGTTTATTCTTCAGATGCCGTGTTTGCTGCCGAAGTCGGAACGAACACGATCAGCGTGGTGGCGCATTCCAACTTTGGTTGCAATTCCGATCCGGTCAGCCTGACGCAAAACGTGTGCGCTGGCGTGGATGGCTTCGACTATTCGTTTGAAGGTGCCTTGGTTACCATCACATGGAATGGCGATGCAGAGTCCTATAAGGTTATGATCGACAACGATTGGCTGTTGCCCGAAACGGTTGAAACGCCGTCCTATACCACAGCCTTGGAAGGCAGTCATTTTATTGAGGTGACGCCCGACTATGGCGACGAGTGCGTGGCCTTTACCGCTCGCTTCGATTTCGAGGTCATCAATGTGGTGCCCGAAATCCGCATCACCGACGTGCGCGAAGGCAAGATAGCCACAGCTTGGAATAGCGTCGACAGAGCGGTTTCCTACGCGCTCTTCCGCGACTACGAGCTGATTGCCGAAGGTCTCACCGCCATGGAATACGACGACACCGAGATGGCTCTCAATATGCAGCACTGCTATACGGTGAAGGCCGTGTACGAAAAGGGCATCTCCGCCCATTCCAATGAGGTCTGCGCCAACTATTTCGCCGGCATCGACGAAAACGACGGCATGGTCAACATCTTCCCCAACCCGAGTGCCGACAAGTTCACCATCGAGTGCGCCGGTATGAGCCAAATCGAAGTCTATAACGTTGAGGGCAAGCTCGTCAGGAGCTTCCAGGTGGAAAACGACAGTTGCCAAATCGACAACCTCGACAGCGGCATCTACATGCTTCGCATCCGCAAGGGCGACGAAACCTTCGTCCGCCGCGTCGTGAAGCAGTAACTTCATTTTTTGACGCGCTTTGCGTCATTGCGAACGAAGTGAAGCAATCCAGGAAACTGCCACCTCTGGACTGCTTTGCCACGCTTTGCTCGCAACGCCTCGCAGTGACGCCACCAGTTCCCGTAAACGTCATTGCGAGGAGGAACGACGAAGCAATCCAGAGACTTGTTTTTGGATTGCTTCGTTTTTCTTTTCGTGAAACTGATACCCTTTTTTCTTATTTTTGCCGATTGATACTAAAACACAGAATTCTTCGTTTGAAATTGAAATAGCTTAACCATGCGCAAAGTCTTTATCTCACTATTCCTCTTGCTCGGCATCGTGGCCAATGCGTTGGCCCAAGAGTCCAAAGACATCATGAAAGAGCCTATCCCCGTGGCCATGTTCCAAGTCGGGTACGCCTTCCAATTGCCGGCACTCGACACCAAGGATTTGTATGGCATCACCCATAACGTGGGCGGTGGCTTTGTCTACAAGACGGCATCGAACTGGCTGCTAACGGCCAATGGCAATTTCATTTTTGGCAGCAGGCTGAACATCGACCGCATGCAGGTGTTTGGCGAAGGCATCACTACCGTCGATGGCGAAATCATTGGTAGCGCAGGCAATATCTCCACTTTCGAGGTCAACCAGCGTGGTTTTCACTTGCAAGGGCAGGTGGGCAAGCTGTTTTCGCTCGGTTCCAACCCCAACTGCGGTATTTTCGTGCAGGCTGGCTTGGGCTACCTCCGCACTCGCATCAAGGTTGACTACCAACAGGCCTTGCTCAACACGCCATATCAAGTGCATGGCGACTACCAATATGGCTACGACCGTATGCGTGGCGGCCCGGCGGTGCATTTCGAAACGGGTTATCTCTTGCTGAACGACACCCGTTTGCTCAACGTGAGCATCGCGCTTGAGGTGACCTATGCCCACACCCGCGACCTCCGCGACTACGACTTCCGCGTGTTTACCAATCCCGAGACGGGCGTGATGGAACCCGTGGGCCGCACCGACCCCAACAAGCGTTACAACGACCTCTATTTCGGCATCCGCGTCACGTGGAACATCCCGACCTACGAGCGCCAACCCCAAGACTTCTACTATTACTAAGCGTGATGATCCTTTACGCCATAGGTGTCCACCTTTATTCATTCGGAGTCAAAGTGGCGGCCCTCTTCGGCAACGCCAAGGCCAAGCAATGGGTTGAAGGCCGTAAGAAACAAGGGGTCTTGAGCCTGTCGAAAGGCCCGGCTGCGGCAGAAAAGGCCGCTGAGCCAGACGCTTGGATTTGGTTCCATGCCGCCTCGTTGGGCGAGTTCGAGCAGGGTAGGCCCGTCATCGAGGCGCTGAAAAAGGACTTCCCGCAATACAAGATCCTGCTGTCGTTCTTCTCGCCTTCGGGCTACGAGATCCGCAAGGACTATCCCTTGGCCGACGAGGTGCTTTACCTGCCTACTGACACGCCCCGCCATGCCGCCCAATGGGTCAGAAGGCATCACTTCGTGGCGGCTTTCTTCATCAAATACGAGTTTTGGTTCAACTACATGAGGGCCTTGAAGCAGGCAGGCATCCCCTTGTTCTACATCTCCTTGATCCTCAAGCCCGAATCGTATTTCTTCCAATGGTATGGCACCAAGTTCCGCAAGCAGTTGGACAATGTGACGCATTTCTTCGTGCAAGACGAAACAACGGAGCGGTTACTCCAGAAGCACGGCTTTGGCAACGTTACCGTTTGTGGCGACACGCGCTTCGACCGTGTGGCGGCCATCGCCCAGCAGGCCAAGCCTTTCGCCGACATCGAGCGGTTCGTTGGCGGGCGCAAGTGCATCATCGCGGGCAGTACATGGCCGCCCGACGAGAAACTGCTGGTTCCGTTCGTCGCGACCATGCCCGACGACTATTGCCTCATCATCGCGCCCCACGACATCTCGGAAAACCATGTCGGCCAAATCATGGCCATGTTTCCCGAGGCGCAACGCTTCACGAAAATGGATCCTGACCAGCCATTAGGGTCGTTGAGCCTGTCGAAACGCCCGCAAATATTGGTGGTCGACACCATCGGCATCCTTTCCCAACTCTACCAATATGCGCGATTCGTCTATATCGGCGGCGGCTTTGGGGTCAACATCCACAACATCCAGGAGCCGGTCACCTTCGGCTGCCCCGTGGTTTTTGGGCCAAAATACAAGAGCTTCAAGGAGGCTGTCGACTTGGTGGCGCTGCAAGGTGCGTTTCCTGTTACCAATGCTGAGGGGTTAGCCATGGTTTTCAACCGCTTGATGACCGACGAGGTTTTCTATCAAAAGGCCTCAAAAACCTGCCTCGACTACCTTAATTCGCAGCTTGGAGCCACCAAAACCATTGTAAAAGGCTTCAAAAACGCACTTTTTTCATAAAAATTTCAGTTTTCCTTTGTTTTATTGATTTTATTGCCTAATTTTGAAGGCTGATTTCCCGTTGAAATTCAGCATTGTAAATTTTTTGCCTATGCAAGCAACCACTACCCCCTCCCAAAACCCCCGCATTGGCCTTAGTCAGGGTGACTTCAATGGCATTGCATACGAAATCATGCTTAAGGCTTTTTCCGACGCTCGGATGTTCGAGTCGTTGACGCCTGTCTTGTATGGGCAATCGAAGGCTTTTTCCTATTACAAGAAGAATTTCGGCATGGACAGCCCCAACTATTCGCTGACCCGCGATGCGCGGCAGGCATGGGACAAGAAGTTCAACATCATCAACATCATCGAAAACGAGTTGAAGATTGAGCCGGGCGTGCCTTCCGATGTGTCTGCCGAAATGTCGGCACTGTCGATGAAAAGGGCCACCGAGGACCTTCGCAACGGCTATGTCGACGCTTTGGTGATGGCTCCTGACAACGCGGTGCTGGGGCAGAGCAACAGCCAGTACCTGCTTTCCTTCTATAAGGAGGAAACGCCGTTGCAGCTCATCGTGAACGGCTCGATGCGAATTGGTTTGGCTACCGCCGATGTGCCGCTCAGCAATGCCATCGCGCAGCTCGACATCCGTTTCCTTGTGGCGCGACTCATCACTTTGGCTTCGGCCTTGAAGACCGACTTCCGCATTGGCTCGCCGAAAATCGCCGTCATGGGGCTGAATCCGCATTCAGGCTCGCGTGTCGTGGGCGACGACGACAAGGTGGTCAAGGCCGTGGGCGATGCGCAGCGCAAGGGCATCTTTGCCTTCGGGCCTTTCTCGCCCTCGCAACTTTTCGTCAATGGGCTATGGAAGAAATACGATGCGGTGTTGGCCCTGCATTATGAGCAAGGCGTGTTGCCGCTGAAGATGCTCTCCACCGAGGGCTATGCCTATTATTGGGCCGGCTTGCCCGTGGTTTGCGCCGCGCCTTTGCACGGGCCTGGCTACGACATCGCCAACCAAAACAAGGCGACTCCCGACTCCTATCGCAAGGCGGTCTTTCTCGCCACCGATGTGGTCAACCGCCGAAAGGAGCAATAAAAAAAGGAGGCCGAAGCCTCCTTTTTTGTTGCTCCTTGTGAAAGGGTTTACTTCACAACGAACTTCTGCGTGGCATTGCCGGCGCTCACGAAGTAGACACCGCTGCTCAGCGAGCTGATGTTGATGGTGTTGCCACCGATGCGGCCTTCCACGCTCATCACCTTTTGGCCCATGATGTTGTAGATCACGATCTCGGCGCTTTGGTTGAGGGTGATGTTGAGTTGGTCGACGGCAGGATTCGGGTAGAGGTTCATGCTGGTGTTGGTCACCGTGGCTTCCTCAACGCCATCATAGCCAGGGAAGAGTTCGGTCAGGTCGTAAGTGAAGGCTTGGTAGTAGTTGTCGTCCGGAATGACGTCGCCACCGCTGCCAATGAGGAACGAGTCGGGTTCACCGTCCATCTGGCAGGCCACCACGAGGGTGTTGCCGGAGATGGCAGCTTGCGGATAAACACATTCGCTGTATTGGTACATGAAGTCGTTGGTGAGGTTCTGCATGCGGGTCCAGGTTTGGCCATGGTCCATAGAGGCACGGCAGAAGAGCTTCATGAAATACTGGTTGCTGAGAGCGCCACCAGTGCCGTTGTGCTCGTCGAGGCCAATCCACACGGCAACCATCAGGTCGTCGTTGGCAGTCTTGACCAACACGGGCATGTCGACGGTACCGCCGTTATAGTGGCCGTGGCTGTCCTTGTCCAATGAGTTCCAATCCATGAATGTAGTGGCTGAATAGGGATCCTCGAGCGGGTTTTCATATTCATCCAAAGGAGTGACATAGCCGATGAATTCGGGCCACATGTCGTGCGGGGCGTCGTCGTATCTCCACCATGAGCGGTAGATGTCGTACCACAGGTAGGCGGAGTCCATGATGAAAGGCTCGCCGGGGGTCATAGGCATCGGGTTGTTGGGGTCGCCGCCAAATTCGGGAGTGGTCGTGCCGTGGTAAGGCATGTCTTCGCTCCAGTAGCCAACGGCACCGATGAGGGGATAGTAGCTCGTTGAAGTGGCATCACCGCTGCCACCGCCAACGGCGTAGGCGAGGTGGAGCTTGCCGCTGTTGTCAAACAAGGCCGAAGTCCAACGGGGATACAGATAACCGAGGTTCTCGCCGTAGTCGACTTCGATGCCGGGGTGATGGTAGAACTGCTTCGTGCTCCAGGTGTTGCCGTTGTCGGTGGAGGTCAGCACGATGCCGTTGCCGCGACGGGTGTTCACCACGATGCTCAGGCTGTTGCCGCCGGTGTTCTCGATGAAGTAGGCGTCTTGGCCCGAACCGTATTGGGGGCAGAATTGACGACCCAACTCGGGGATGGTCATGTACTCATCCCAAGTGGTACCGCCGTCCATCGAACGGAAGTAGTAGAAGGGGTTGGTTTGGCCATCGGGAGTCACTTCGTCCAAGGCGGTGACGAGGATGTGGATGTTCTTGTGGTCGGGACCGTTGCACATCACAGCGGGGAAGTGCGGGTTGTGCTCGTCTTGGTTGCCGGGCATCACGTAGATGGGAGCCAGGTCGCCTTGAGGCAGGTTGTCCTTGTCCTCGATGATGTAGACTTCGCAGGTGTAGGTGACGGGGTTACGCGAAACCACCACGATGCCGTTTTCGCCATAGCGGGCTGCGCAGCCAAAGCCGGTCTTGTGGTCTTCGATCTTGCCACCGCTGGTGGTCCACTCGTCGGTGTTGGGGTTGTAGATGGCGATGATGGTGCCACGGTCGGAGTGGTTCTGGTCGCCCGAGTAGACGTAGGAGATGCCCACGCAACCATCGGGGAAGTTGATTGTTTGGTTCTTGGCGGCCGTGTTGGTCTGCCAGTCGTAGTAGGTGTAGTCAAGCTCGGTCTCGGTGCGAGTCAAGTTGGCTTGGCTACCCACGTTTTGGAACATTTCGTTGCCCACAACGCCGATGGTTTGGGCAGCGTGCTTCGTGCCGAGGTTGCTCGACACCTTGGCCACTTGCGAGAAGCCCGTGAAGGCAACCGACATGGCCAACGCTAAAGTAAATAACTTCTTCATTTTGAATTGGTTTTAATTAATAATGATGGATAGTTTGTTGTTGTTATTTCCTTTTTTTGGAGCTTATACGAGGCAAAGATAGTGTTTTTTTTGGATTTGCAAGTGTTTTTTGGTTTTTTTACGAAAAAAAGAGACCCGTTTGGGTCTCTTTTTTTTCGTATGCCGTAAGTGGAAAGCTTACTTCACGATGAACTTCTGGGTGGCGCTACCGGCTTTGACGAAGTAGGCACCAGCGCTGAGGTTGCTGATGTTGATGGTGTTGCCACCAACGCGGCCTTCCACGCTCATCACTTGTTGGCCCATGACGTTGTAGATCACGATGGCGTCGTCTTGGCTGAGGATGACGTTGAGTTGGTCGACGGCGGGGTTGGGATACACGCTCATGTTGGTGACGTGGCTCACTTCCTCAACATCGAGGTTCGGGAAGAGGTCGGTCAGCTCGAAGGTGAAGCCTTGGTAGTAGCAGTCGTCGAAGGTTCCCTCGTCGCTTTGGACGTAGGTGCCCGTTTCGGAGTCAAGTTGTGCGGCCACGATGAGCTTGGTGCCAATCACGGTGGCCAACGGATAGACGCATTCCGAATAGGCGAACATGAAGTCTTTGGTGAGGTGCTCCATGTTGCTCCAGCTGAGGCCGCCGTTGTAGGAGTAGGCGGCGAAGAGCTTGAAGAAATACTTGCCGGCACCGTCCTTGTTGTTCTCGTCGAGCGAGCTCCAAACGGCCACCAAGTCGTTGTCGCTGTCGTTCACCTTGCAGAGCATCGGGAAGGCGGTGTTGCCGCAGTTGTACATGCCGTGCAGGTCTTTCAGGTCGTTCACGTTCTCGATGTTCCATGAGGTGGCGGTGTAGGGGTCTTCCCATTCGCCTTCGTCGGTCAGGGTGGTCAGGTAGCCGAAATACTCAGGCCACATTTCGTGGTTGGCGTTGCTCCAATACCAGTTGGAAAGCTCGATGTCTTGGTTGATGTAGGCGCTGTCCATGATGAAAGGCTGGCCGGGGGTGGGAGGCATCGGGTTGTTGGGGTCGACACCGAATTGTGGCAGCGAGGTTCCGCGGTAGGGCATATATTCGCTCCAGAAGGCGACGCCGCCGTATGAGGGGCCATAGTGGCCTTGGTGGTCGCTATAGTTGTATTCGTAGGCCATCATGAGGTCCTTGTTTGCGGTCCAAAGGGCGGAGGTCCAACGGGGATAGCAGAACGAATTGTCGAGCAGCACGCCCGGGGCGGGGTCGTGGAAGTAGACCTTTCTTTCCCAGGTCTCGCCGTCGTCGTAGCTATAGAGCACCATGCCGTCGGTGTAGCCGGTGTTGATGACGAGGGCGAGGCAGTTGTCGTCGGTGGTCTCCATGAAGTAGTAGCCGTTGGTGCCGTGCTCGGTGCCGTATTCGGCTGAGAGGTAAGGCAGGGCGACGCATTCCTTGTCCCAGGTCATGCCGTCCGACGAGCGCCAGTATCTGATGCCGTGCTCAACGCCGTCGCCGTCGGGGTCGCCGTCGTCAAACTCGGCACCCACCATGTGGATGATGTCGCGGTTGGGGCCTGAGGTCATCACCGACGGGTGGCTCCACACTGCGCTGGCCGTGTTGATTGAATACTGGACGCTGTTGGGGGTCATGTTGTCCTTGTCTTCGACAATGAAGATCTTCAGGTCGTTGGCGGTGTGGGCGGCCACCACAAGGCCGTTCTCCTTGTAGCGGGCGATGACGCCGAAGCCGGTTCTCTCGTTCTCGATGCGGCCTCCGAGCGGAATCCATTCATCGGTGTTCGAGTCGTAGGTGCCGATGCCTGTGCCACGGTCGGAGAAGTTGGCATCGGATGAGATGGTGTAGGCGAAGTTGACCTTGCCGTCGGGCCAGGTCACAACTCTGTTGAGGTAGCCTGAGTTCGACTGCCAGTCGTAGGTGACGTAGTCGAGCTCGCCTTGGCCGAAGTCGTCCCAGCGCACCATGTTAGGCTCGCTTTGCACGTTGTCGAGGTTGGGCGTCTCGGTGCCTCTGAAGTGCTGCACTGTGGCGGCTTTCTTCATGTCGTTGCTTAACGTCGATTTTCTCACTTGCGAAAAGCCTGCGGTGGCCATCAGCAAGGCTAAGGATAAAGTAAATACCTTTTTCATTTTGTGTGGTTTTAATTATTAATTGAGTGGATAGTTTGTTGTGGTCATGTTTTTCCCTTGACGGTAATACGAGGCAAAGATAGTGTTTTTTTCGGATTTGCAAGGGTTTTTTTTCTTTTTTTTTTCGTTTTGCGCCACCACGCTTGGCGTCACTGCGAGGCACGAAGCAGTCCAGGGGTGTTGTTTTTCTGGATTGCTTCGGTCGTGCCTCCCTCGCAATGACGCGAAGCGACGCATGGACTACCAAAAAAAAAGAGACCCAAACGGGTCTCCTTTTTTCGTATACTGTAAGGGAAAACTTACTTCACGATGAACTTCATGGTGTTCTCAAAGCCGTTGGCCTTGACGGTCACGAAGTAGATGCCGCTGCTGAGCTCGCTGGTGCTGATGCTGCGGGTGTTCATGCCGGTGGTGATGTTCACGTTTTGGTTCATCACGTTTTGGCCCATGATGTTGTAGACGCTGATGCTCATCTCGGAAGCCTGCGAGGCGTTCACTTCGATGTTGAGCACATCAGTGGCGGGGTTGGGATACACGCGGGTGCTGGTCATCGGGTTGACGGCCTCGTTTTCTTCGACGCCCCAGCCTTCGGGTCTGATCAGGCAGGTATAGATGTAGTTCTCGGTGAGGACACCCATGTTGCTGTTCGGGTGGCTGTCGTTTTTGTCGAGGTAGAGACCTTGGTTTTCGTCGGCTGAGTAGGCAACCCAGAATTGGGCGTTGTAGCCATTGGTGGCGGCCACGCAAGGATAGGCCTCGTCGTAGGCGTGCATGAAGTCTTCGCAGAGGTTGATGCCGTTTTCGTCGGCGAGCCAGTTGCCTTCCAGGTCCTTCAGGGTGACGTAGAGGGTTCTGTAGGAGCAGCCGTTGGCGCCGTTCACTCTGGTTTCGGAGAGCGTGCTGAATGCAATGGCCACATTGCCGAGGTTGTCGACAGAGATGGCGGGCATGGTCGTGGTGCCAAGGCTACGATAGCTCCAGCCGTCGTAGTCGATGTAGGTGTTGAAGTCGATATCGATGGTGCCGTTCATGTTCTCGTCGACAATGCCGAAGTAGTTGAGGTGTTGGCGACCGTCGACTTCAGCCATGGCGTCGATACGCTCGTTGATGAGGGTGTAGGCAAAGCCTCTTTCGGCATAGTAGGCCGGGAATTGGCTGTCTTGGCTCCAGCGGCCGTAAGGCAGGATTTCGTGGCCGCCTTCTTCGTTGACGTAATCCGAATTCCAATACACGATGCCGAAACTGTAGCCAGGCCATGAGGTGTAGTGCGTGGCATCAGAGACTCTCCAGCGGAGCAGGCCGAAGGCGACGTGCACGGTGCCGTTGTCGTCGATGGCGATGCTGTGCGAGTTGTCGGAGGTGACGATGGAGTCGGTCATGCCTTCCGGATAGTCGTCGAAGTTGATGGCGTGGACGGGTTCGCCGTCAGCACCGGCAATGCCGTAAGGGGCCACGACTTGGTGTTCCCAGGTCTCGCCGTTGTCGTGCGAAATCATGTAGGACACATCGGTGGTGTAGGAGGCCATCATCACGGCCACGTTGTTGCCATTGGCGGCCATCACGTAGTCGTCGGCGCTCAGTTGGTTACGGTAGGCACCGTTGAGGTCGTTGTCGAGGCCGGGGAAGTCGACGGGCTCGCTGATGTCCCAGCTGTCGCCTTCGTGCTTGATGCGGACGTAGTAGACATGGTTGTCGTATGAGCCGTCGGGCATGGAGATTTGCTCGGCACCCACGATGTGGATGTACTCGTCGTTTTCACCGCTGCAGACCACTCTGGGCCATGTGAAGTTAAGGTTGGTCACCAGTTCCCATTCGCCTTGGCCTTTGGTGGGGCGATAATAGACGTTGGTGCCGGTGGCGTGAGAGGCGAGGATTTCGCCATCGCCGCAAGCAGCGATGCTCGGCCAACCTGATTTCATGGGTTCTTGGCGCACTTCAGGCTCGTCGCCGAAAGATGAACCGTCAAAATAGTTGTAGCCAGCGCCACGATCCGGGAAGCTGGTGTTGTTGGAGTGGTCCCAAGTCATGACGATGGAGGCGCTACCGTCGGCCCAAGTGGCAATGCGGTTGCCGAGGGCGCTGTTCGACTGCAGGTCGTAGTTGGTGGTCATGGTCAGATACTCGTCGAAGTCTTCGGTACCTCTTGAAGCGTTGTTGACCATGTTTTGAGGCATGTTGAATTGGATGCCTTGGGCGGCAGCACCGTCGATGGTTCTGACTGCGCTGGGTTTTTGGCGGGTCACCGAGGCCTTCTTGGCTTCGGGGCTAACGCCTTTCATTTGTGCAAAGCCGGTCATGGCGACGGCCATTGCGAGTGACATGAATAATACTTTCTTCATGATGTTTGAATTTAGTTAGTTAATTGTTTGAAATGATTCTATTTTTGGGCTGCAAATATACGCATTTTGAAGCAATCGGTATTAAAATCGTCATTTTTTTGAACAATTTTTGAAAATGAACAAAATCCGTGCCAAGAAAAAAACGTCGTTGTGTGTGAAACCAAGAATTTTTATTTCTATCTTTACCGCCTCGAAAAAGGACGTTACTTAATTAATTAAGGTGTAATATGACGCAACAGCAGGCCTTGCAGCTATTTGAGGAAAAGAGAGTCCGCACGGTGTGGGACGACGAACAGGAGAAGTGGTATTTTTCCATTGTGGATGTCGTTGCCGTGTTGACTGATAGTTCAGATCCAAAGCAGTATCTGAAGAAGATGCGCAATCGTGATACCGGGTTGCAAAACAACTGGGGTACAATTTGTACCCCAGTTCGAATGATTGCAACAGATGGTAAACTTAGGTTGGTAGATGCAGCAGACACTCAAGGTGTACTGCGTATTATCCAATCCATCCCTTCGCCAAAGGCGGAACCATTCAAGCAATGGATGGCGCAGGTGGCGGCCCAACGCATCGACCAGATGCAAGACCCCGAATTGGGCATCAATCAGGCCATTGCCGATTATCGTCGATTGGGATATTCGGAGGCTTGGATTAACCAACGCATCAAGTCAATAGAAGTGCGCAAAGCCCTCACTGACGAGTGGCAGCGTGCTGGAGTGAAAGAAGGAGTCCAATATGCTTCGCTCACCGACATCATTACACAGCAATGGAGCGGCTTCACGACCAAGGAGTACAAGCAATTCAAGGGCTTGAAAAAGGAGAGCCTTCGCGATAACATGACCAATCTTGAAATCGCGCTGAATATGCTTGCCGAAGCAACAGCAACCGAGATTTCGCAACAAGAAAATCCTCGTGGCTTTGTTGAAAGTGCTCAAGTTGCCAAACGAGGTGGCAAGGCTGCTCGTGGTGCCCGTGCTTCCATTGAGAAGGAATTGGGACATTCGGTGGTTTCATCCATCAATGCGAAGAGCTTGGCATTACGGAAAGACCAAAAAGAATTACCAGAAGCTGAAAATCAAGAAAACGATTAATACATATTTAATATGAAAAAACTATTCCTCCCCTTAATCCTTCTGGCTCTTGCGGCCTGCACCGAGCAGCCCAAGGCCGACTATGTCACCGATCCGGCCAACTACGTCGACCCGTTCATCGGGACGGGCGGCCATGGCCACACCTTCCCGGGCGCCACCGTGCCCTTCGGCATGGTGCAGTTCAGCCCCGACACCCGCATGAACGACTGGGACGGCTGCTCAGGCTACCATACCTCCGACAACACCATCCTCGGCTTCAGCACCACCCACCTCAGCGGCACGGGCTGCTCCGACTATGGAGATTTCCGCTTCATGCCCGTCGTGGGCGAGGTGAAACTCGACAAAGGCGACGAAGCCGACACCAAGTCGGGCTACCGCTCCGCCTTCCAACACGAGAACGAAGACGCCAAGGCAGGCTACTATGCCGTCCTGCTTGATGACTATAATACTAAGGTGGAACTGACCACTGGCGACCGCGTGGGCATGATGCGCTGCACCTTCCCGCAAGGTGCCGACGCCCACCTGCTTTTGGACATGGTGGAAGGCGTGAACGATGAATTCGTGTATGAATCGTTCCTCCAAATCGAAAGCGATAACGCCATCAGCGGTTTCCGCAAGACCCGCGACTGGGCCAAGGAGCAATACCTCTATTTCTACGCCGAGTTCTCGAAGCCGTTCAAGAACTACACCTTTATTAATAAGGGCCAGCCAACCAAGGAAATGCGCGTGGAAAGCGACTTCATCAAGGCGTGGTTCGATTTCGATGCTGCCGAGCCTGTCGTCATGCGCATCGCCCTCTCCGCCGTCGATGTGGAAGGTGCCAAGAACAACCTGAAAGCCGAACTTGCCGACGGCGACTTCGACTTCGATGCCTTGAAGCAAAAAGCCTTCGACAAATGGAACAACGAGATGAAACGCTACGAGGTGGCGGGCAACGTGGAACAAGACAAGACCGTGTTCTACACAGCCCTCTACCACACCATGATTGCGCCCAACCTCTTCAGCGATGCTGACGGACGCTATCGTGCCCACGACTTGAAGATCTACAATTCGGAGCGACCGGTTTACACCGTCTTTTCCTTGTGGGACACCTTCCGCAGCCTACACCCGCTCTTCAGCCTGATGGAGCGCGAGCGCACCCTCGATTTCATCAACACCTTTATTAATAAGTATGAGACCAACCCGCACCACATGCTGCCCGTTTGGGATCTGGCCGCCAACGAGACCTACTGCATGATTGGCAACCACGCTATTCCCGTCATTGCAGATGCCTATTTTGCCGGTATCCGCGACTTCGACACCGAGAAAGCCCTCGAAGCGATGGTGGCGAGCCAGAAAGACGACTTCCGTGGCATGGGTGCCTACATGAAATATGGCTACATCCCGATTGAGGCCGAAGGCGAGGCCGTCTCCAAGACCCTCGAATATGCCTACGACGATTGGTGCATCGCCCGCATGGCCGAAGACATGGGCAAGACCGAGATTGCCGAGGAGTTTTACGCTCGCGCACAGAACTACAAGAATATCTTCAATCCCGAAAACCAGTTCTTCCAAGGCAGGCGCAACGGTGGCTGGATGCGTCCCTTCGACCCCGCACAGGTTAACTTCACGCTGACCGAGGCCAACTCCTACCAATACGGTTTCTTCGTGCCGCAGGATGTCAACGGCCACATCGACCTGATGGGCGGACGCGATGCTTACGCTGCCAAATTGGATGCCTTGTTCAATGCGCCCGAAAACCTGACGGGTCGCGTGCAGCCCGACATCACAGGACTCATCGGCCAGTATGCACATGGCAACGAGCCGAGCCACAACACGATTTACATGTACAACTTCGTGGGTCAGCCCACCAAGACGCAACATTACGTGAAACAGGTGATGGACGACTTCTACAGCGACCGTCGCGATGGCTATTGCGGCAACGAGGACTGCGGCCAGATGTCGGCCTGGGCAGTGTTCTCCTGCATGGGCTTCTATCCCGCCACGCCCGCTTCGGGTTACTATGTGTTGGGTCTGCCGCGCTTCCAAAACGTCAAACTGACCCTTGAAAACGGCAAGACGTTTGAGGTCATCGCCAAGAACCTGAGCGACCAGAACTGCTATGTGCAGTCGGTGAAATTTAACGGCAAACCTTTGGAAGACAGCTTTATCACCTTTGAGGATGTGTACAACGGCGGCACTTTGGAATTCACCATGACAGATCAACCTAACTCGACCTGGGCCACGCAACCCGAGCATTGCCCTGTGGTGCTCACCCATGGCCCCAGCATCGTCATCGTCCCGACCATAGATGCGCTGTCAGACACCTTCTTCGACAGCCTGATGGTCAGCATGAACCATCCTGTTGAGGGCGTGGAGATTTACTACACTTTGGATGGCAGTGAACCGAAGGAAAACGGTGTGTTGTATGAGAAGCCACTTTGCCTCAAGGACAATGCGACGATACGTGCTGCTGCCAAGTTCAATTCCCAAGACGGAGCGCGTTGGAGCCAGCCCATCGAAGCGAGCTATTATCTGATTGACGCGAATCGTTCGGTGAAGGTTGAGAACATGTACAACGAACAATATGCCGCTGGTGGCGCCAAGGCCCTTATTGACCATCTGCGTGGTAGCGACAACTTCCGCACAGGCACATGGCAGGGCTACTATGGTGTCGACCTCATCGCCACCGTCGACTTGGGTCAGCCCAAGAAGCTCAACCGCGTGGCGGGCAGCTTCTTGCAGGAGATCTACTCTTGGATTTGGATGCCCACCGAGGTTGAGTATTTCATCAGCGACGACGGCAAGACGTTCCGCAGCGTGGGCAAGGTGAAGAACGACATCCCCGTGGATGCCGACGGCGCATTCATCCAAGAGATGGAAGTGAGGCCGCGCACCACGGCCCGTTATGTGAAGATGGTGGCCAAGACCATCGGCACCTGCCCTGAGGGACACGTCGGAGCAGGACAGAAGGCTTGGATCTTCTGTGACGAGTTGGTGATAGAATAAGGACACGCACGCTTTGCGTCACTGCGAGGCACGAAGCAGTCTAGACAACAAACTAAATCCCTGGATTGCTTCGTCGTGCCTCCTCGCAATGACGCCAAGCGACGCGGAACTTGGGTTCGGCAGGGCAGCCCCGAAGGGGCGACAGCAATGCAGGCAGGTGGTGTAAACCCCTGCCGACATCGGGTACGCCGACCCCCGGCAGGCCAGCCTCCGGTAGGCTTCCCCCTTTTGAGGGGGTGCCCGCAGGGCGGGGGAGTCAAAAGACCCCGGCAGACAAATTATGAATATTAAATATTAAATCTTTAAATCGAACTATATGAAAGAATCCATCGTGATCCTCGCCGGCGGCGGTCCGGCACCTGGCATCAACACGGTCATCAGCACCGTGGCCAAGACCTTCCTCAAGGACGGCTATCGCGTCCTCGGCCTCAACGAAGGCTACAAAAACCTCTTCAAGCCCAACCCCGATGTGGTGGAAATGGACTTCCTCTATGCCGACGCCATCCTCAAACAAGGTGGCTCGGCCTTGAAGATGAGCCGCTACAAACCCAAAAACGAGGAGTTTAACACCGAGTTCTTCGTCAAGAACAACATCAAGCTGTTGGTCACCATCGGTGGCGACGACACCGCTTCCACGGCGAATAGAATCTCCAAATTCTTGGCCAGCAGTGGCTTCCCCATCCAAAACATCCACGTGCCCAAGACCATCGACAACGACCTGCCATTGCCTGAGGGCAGCCCGACCTTTGGCTACTATTCCGCCAAGGACGCTGGCGTGCATTTGGTGCAGACCATCTACGAAGACGCCCGCACCAGCGGCAACTGGTTTGTGGTGTCGGCCATGGGTCGCGAGGCGGGCCACTTGGCTTTTGGCATGACTTCGGCCTGCCACTGCCCGATGGTGGTCATCCCCGAGATGTTCAACAAGGCGCCTGTCACCTTCGATGCCATCATCAAGTTGGTGGTCAGCTCGATCGTGAAACGCAAGCTGTTGGGTGTCAACTACGGTGTGGTCATCATCAGCGAGGGCGTGTTCCACTTCATGAGCGATGAGGAAATCGAGAAGTCGGGCGTGGCGTTCACCTACGATGAACATGGTCATCCTGAGTTGGGTAACGTCAGCAAAGCCCATATCTTCAACCTTTTGCTTCAACAACGCCTGAAGGCTTTGGGCCTCAACGTGAAGAGCCGTCCCGTCGAAATCGGCTACGGCATCCGTTGCGTCGAACCGAATGGTTACGACCTGACCTATTGCTCGCTGCTTGGCTACGGCGTGAAGAAGCTCTTCGACAAGGGCGTGAGCGGCGCGATGGTCACGGCCAACCCGAAGGGTGAGATTGAGCCGCTTTACCTGAAGGACGTCGAGGACGAGAACGGCAAGATCAAGCCGCGTCTCGTGAACCTCAACGGCCCGAAGGCCGAATTGATTTTCAACGACGGACTGCAATACCTCAGCCCCGCCGACTACGAAGCCGCCAAGGCTTTCCTTCCCAATCCTGAAGAATACGACTTCAAGAAGATTTTGAAGTGGTAAGAAAACAAATCGGGGCGGCCAAGTCGGTCGCCCCGATTTGTTTAGTAGACAAGTGTATATCTTATCTCACATTCACCTTCTGCACGCTGACGCCGTTTTCGGTGGCGATGCGCACGAGGTAGATGCCTTGGCCGTATTGGCTCAGGTCAATGGTGGTGTTGCCTTCGACTGAGGTCTCCATCAGCTTCTGGCCCAGCAGGTTGCTCACGCTGATGTGCATCGTGCCGTTGCCGTTCACGTTGAGCAGGCCGGTGGTCGGGTTGGGGTAGACTTGGATGTCACCGTCGTTTTCGTCGACATTGGTGACGATCAGGTCGCCAACGGCAACCGATTCCGATTCGCAGTCCTCTTGGCCCTTGACGAAGACGCAAGTGACGCTGTATTCGTAGTCGCCTTGCTCGTTGGTGGCGTCAAAATATTCGTAATTGGCAGCACCCGTGTAAGGCACTTCGGCAATCAGCTCCATGTCTTTGTTGACGGTCACCGAGCGATAGATGTTGAAGTGGTTGAGATAGGTGGTGATAGCGGGCTTGCTCCAGGTGAGGTTGACGCCAAACTCAGCGTTGTTGTGCCATTGGTATTCGCCTTCGAGGTCGAGGGCGGGATAGCAGGCCAGCGGGGCTTGCTCGCAGTTGTTCTCGTAGGTCATGAACACGCCGTCTTCGAGTTCGGCGGAGGTGTAGAGCTCGTTGCCGTCGTAGTCGAGGATGGTGAAGGAGCATTCGCCGTCGGTGTCGTGTTCAGGATAGCTGTGGTACCAGCCGTGGTTCCAGATGAAGTGGAGGTTGCCGCGCAGCATGGGCAGGTCGACGGTCAGGTCGGAGCCTTCGTCCATGGTGACGATGGCGAGGCGGTTCATGTTCTCGTCGGCGATGCTGATGGCGGCGCCTTTCCAGCCGTTGCCGGCGCTGTCGTGGAGTTGGAAGACGATGTTGCACTTCTCGCCCACGAGGATGCTGCGGTAGGTGGTGCGGCTGATGCCGGCTTCGTTGGTGACGAAGATGGCGTATTCGTAGAGGCCGGGTTCGAGGCCGTTGTCGTCATAGTCCATGTTGGCACCCACTTCGGCATCGGTCAGTTCGGCGATGACTTCACCGTTGCGGCGGATGGTCACCGAGGTGATGCTGGTGAGTTCGTTGCCGTTAAGGTCGAGCGTGGGGTTGGTCCAGTTGAGGCGGACACCGTTGAAGTCGGCGTTTTCGAGCACGGCCATGTTAGCCACGCTGTCGGGGCGCGAGTAATAGGTGTCGTTGTTAGGGATGATGTGGCCGGTGAAGCCCACCATCGTGTTGAAGTTGTAGCGGGTGGTGTTGGCAGCGCCGATGGGGCACCAGGCGTTGTCGCGACCGCTCCAGCCCCAGTTGTAGTGGAAGTAGTCATTCTCGTCGTAGCCGTCAACCACGTAGGCGTGGCCGCCGGCGCCGCTGTCGTCCTGACCGCTGTAGTAGAGCGGCAGACCTTCGTCCAAGCCGCCGTCTTTCAGCATCTGTGCCCATTGCTCGTTGGTGTAGCCCATGCCTGGCCACCAGCCGGCATAGTTGGTGAGGTGGTCTTCGCAGTTGTAGCGGAAATAGTTGCGCAAGGCGTCGGGCACCATTTCGGAGTAGGCGCCGCTGCCATTGCCGCTGTATTGCATGTCGACGGAGATGCCACAATGGTGCAGGAACTGGGCGATGTAGTAGTAGTCGTCTTCGGTGCTGGTCGAGTCGAGCACGTTGGGCATCAGCTCAAAGTGGTATTCGGTCTCGCCGAAGTTGGCGGTTTGTTGGGCATAGCCTTGAGGGTTGTAGGTGTGCGAACCGGTGCCTTGTGCAGGCCACTCCCAGAACTTCATCACCTGTCCCATGGCGGTGGCTACGCAGCCGGCGTAGACGTGGCCGCCGTTGCCCGTGGTGTCTTCAGGGCATTGGCTGTTCCAGGGGAAGTTTTGGTTCCAGAGGGTCTGGCAGAGCATGTCGACCACGGCGCGGGTCTGTCCGCCACGGTTGAGGCTGCCTGTTTCGCTCACACGCTTCCATTCGGCCACGATGTCGGGCGTGGCGGCGATGTTGTGCTCGCGCATGTATTGGATTTCCTCTTGGAAGCCTTTCAGCGTGAAGGCAAAGCCTTCCGACACGTCTTGCGGGTCGTAGGTGCCGGTGGTGGAGTAGGCGAGGATGGGCTTGGCGCAGTCGTCGCCCGAAACGATGATGAAGCCTTCGCCGTTCTTGACGTTGAAGACGTAGTAGTCGATGGCGCCACGGGTGATGTCGGTGGCAGCAGCGACGCAGTTGAGTTGGATTTCAGCGTTGCGCTGAGCGAGAGAGGTGGTGCTCAGGAACTTGGCACCGATTCTTTGTGCCTTTTGTTGGTCGACGGGGCCGGCCACGAGGCTGCCCAAGGTGAGGACAGCAAGGCAAAGTGTCAAATATAACTTCTTCATTTTACGGTGTATTTTGAGTTGTTGTTTGTCTTAGGAGCGGCAAAAATAATTTCTTTATTTTATATAGGTGCACATGTGGCGAAAAAAATAACAGGGCGCTGACAAAAAAATCAACGCCCTGGGTGTTTTTGGCCATAATCGGGGTCAATCCGCTTTGAGCTTCTTGTACTTGAACCGTTTCGGCTCCACGTTGCCCAAGCGCTTCATCTTGTTTTCCTCGTACTCTGAGTAGCTTCCCTCGAAGAAATAGACCTGTGAGTTGCCCTCGAAGGCGAGGATGTGGGTGGCCACGCGGTCGAGGAACCAGCGGTCGTGGCTGATGATGACGGCGCAGCCCGCGAAGTTCTCCAAGCCTTCCTCCAAGGCGCGGAGCGTGTTCACGTCGATGTCGTTGGTGGGTTCGTCTAAGAGGAGGACGTTGGCCTCTTGTTTCAAGGTCAGGGCCAAGTGCATACGGTTGCGCTCGCCGCCCGACAGCACACCGGCTTTTTTCTGCTGGTCGTTGCCGCCGAAGTTGAAGCGCGACACATAGGCGCGTGAGTTGATGCTGCGCTTGCCCAACTGAATCAAGTCGTTGCCGCCGCTGATGACTTCCCAGACGGTCTTTTCTGGGTCGATGTCGGCATGTTGCTGGTCGACGTAGCCGATTTTCACGGTCTCACCCACCTCGAAGGTGCCCGAGTCGGGTTTTTCCAAGCCCATAATGAGGCGGAACAAGGTCGTCTTGCCCGCGCCGTTGGGACCAATCACGCCCACGATGCCGCCTTGCGGCAGACTGAAGTTGAGATTTTCGAACAACAGTTTGTCGCCGTAAGCCTTAGTCACATCGTGTGCCTCAATGACTTTCGAACCCAAACGGTCGCCGTTGGGGATATAGATTTCGAGTTTTTCTTCTTTTTCCTTCACGTCCTCGTTGAGCATCCTCTCATACGATTCCAAACGTGCCTTGCCCTTGGCGTGACGAGCTTTCGGGGCCATGCGCACCCATTCCAACTCGCGTTCGAGGGTCTTGCGGCGCTTGCTTTCGGTCTTTTCTTCCATCGCGAGGCGTTGGGTCTTCTGGTCGAGCCACGAGGAGTAGTTGCCTTTCCACGGGATGCCTTCGCCACGGTCGAGTTCGAGGATCCAGCCGGCCACGTGGTCGAGGAAGTAACGGTCGTGGGTGACGGCGATGACGGTGCCCTTGTATTGCTGCAAGTGACTTTCAAGCCATTGGATGCTCTCGGCGTCTAAGTGGTTGGTAGGCTCGTCGAGGAGCAGGATGTCAGGTTCTTGCAGAAGAAGACGGCAAAGGGCCACGCGGCGGCGCTCGCCTCCCGAGAGGTTGCGCACAGGCGTGTCGCCATCGGGACAGTTGAGTGCGTCCATGGCGCGTTCCAATTTGCTGTCGAGTTCCCAAGCGTCATGTTGCTCGATGAGTTCGGTCAGCTCGCCCTGACGGGCAATGAGCTTGTCGAAGTCGGCGTCAGGATCGGCAAACTTGTTGTTGATTTCCTCGTATTCCTTGAGGATGTCGACGATTTCCTGCACGCCTTCTTCCACCACTTGGCGGACGGTCTTGTTGTCGTCTAATTGTGGCTCCTGGTCGAGCATACCGATGGAATATCCAGGCGAGAACACCACTTCGCCGTTGTAGGATTTCTCTTTGCCGGCGATGATGCGCAGCAGGGTCGATTTTCCCGCTCCGTTGAGGCCGATGATACCGATCTTCGCTCCGTAGAAGAACGAGAGATAGATGTCTTTCAGGATTTGTCGTGACGGCGGGATGATTTTGCTTACGCCCACCATCGAGAAGATGATTTTTTTGTCGTCGGGTTGTGCCATATTATGTGTTGTTTGTTGTTCTTGTTTTGTGCAGGGACTTACGTCGCCTGCTTAGTGGTGTGTCGCCCCTACGGGGCTGGGGTTGGTGCAGGGACTAACGTCGCCTGCTTATTGGTGTGTCGCCCCTACAGGGCTTTGCGCATCGCCTCCTCCATCACCTCCGTCGCCTTGCCCCAGTCGTAAACGCGGTTCGTGAAGTCGAAGCCCGCTTGGGCGAGACGGTCGGCTTGTTCCTTGTCTGTCAATAGGGTGATGATGTGCTGTGCCATCTCCTCGGCGTTGCTGCCGACCAAGATTTCCTCGTTAGGTTTTGCACCCAAAGAGGCGTTGGCCAAAGGTGATGTGATGGCGGGCAGCCGCATCGACATGGCCTCCAACAGCTTGTTTTGCAAGCCCGTACCAATCCGCATGGGTGCGATGAAGACGCGACTTTCGGCGTAGGCCGTGCGGATGTCGTCGAGCCAGCCGCTGACGATGATTTTTTCGTTGGCGCATTTCTTCACACGAGGGTCGGGGGTGGCGCCGGCGATGTACATCTTCACGTCGGGCAAGGTCTTCCATACGATGGGCAGGATCTCGTTGGCCAAATATTCCACGGAGTTTACGTTGGGCGCATAGCTCATGTTGCCCGTGAAGACTAAGTCGTATTTCTTCTCGCAGTCCATCGGATGGTATTTCTCGTGGTCGACGCCGTTGGGCACGATGAGGATTTCGTCGCGGTGCTCGTGCGGGAACAGGGCGCGGTCAGGCTCGCTGATGATGGTCTTCACGTCGAAGTCGTCGAAGATGGCGGCCTCGTAGCGGGCCAAACGGCGGTACTCCATATTATATATAGGTCGCATGACGAACGAGGCCACGTCGGCACGGCGTTTCATGCCATAGGAGAAAATGTCTTGATAGTCAATGGTTTTCGGGATGTCCTTGTGCCTGATGTATTCCGCAGTGCGCAGCAGCTGGCAGAAGAGCATGTCGGGCTTGTGTTTGGCAATCAAGGCGTTGACTTTCTTTGCTGCCTTGCGATTGTAGAAATAGCCGCATTGCATGGGCAGTCCTTTGAAAAAAGCGCGAATGAGGCCCAACAGGATTTGCGGCTTGGAAATCTTGATGAAATTGATCGACTGGCAATAGGGTTGCAAAGCGCGAAAAGCGTCTTGCTCGCCGACTTTTGGGTCGTCGTTCAAGGCGCAAAGGACGATTTCGTTGCCTTTGGCAAGCTGCTTTATCTGGTTGAAAGCCCGCAATTTGTCGCCCTTTTCGAGCGGGAAGGGAATGCGTGGCAGAAGGACAAAAATCTTCATCTCGGTTGAATTGAGGGGACAAAGATAATGGTTTTTGTTGATTGTTGAACCGTTGAGTTGTTTTATTGTTGACTATGGCTGATGGCTTATGGCAGATGGCTTGCTTCAGCAAAAGGCATAAGTTCCACGCCTTGGGATAAGCAAGCCATAAGCCATTGGCTATAGGCCAAAGTTACAAGAACGTAATCTTGCTTCCCGGTCGGATCTGCTCATAAAACATCAGCAGGCGGGCGATGATCTTGCGGTTGTCGTAGGTTTCTTCCACTAGTTTCCTCGCGGCTTGTCCGATGCGGACTGCGATTTCGGGGTTCTCGTTGAGGGCGCGGATGGCTTCCACCATCTTGGCCTTGTTTTCGGCGATGATGATGTTGACTTCCTCGTCGTAGAGGATGCCCTCGGCACCCACGCGCGTGGTGATGACGGTCTTGCCCATCGCCATCGACTCGATGATCTTGATGCGGATGCCGCTGCCCGAAAGCAAGGGTACGATGGCCACGTCGTGGTCGGCCACAAAAGCCTTGGCATCGGGCACCTCACCGATGACGTCGACATGCGGGTTCTTCAGCGTGGTGAGCCATTCGGGCATCGAGCGACCGGCCAAATGATAGACAAAATCGGGCACTTTCTCCACGGTTTTGGGCAGCACCTCGTCGATGAACCAACGTATGCCTTCCTCGTTGGGCATCCAGTTCATGGAACCGATGTGGTAGAACTTGGGCTTGCCTTCAATCTCTGATTTAGGCGTAAACTCCTCAGGATAAACGCCGTAAGGGATGTCGATGATGGGCTTCGAGCAGTATTTGCGGAAAAATGCCGCGTCTTTGCGCGTGATGGCGGCAATGCCGTCGACGGTCTCCAAGGCATTGAGTTCGTATTCTTTCAAAGTCCTTGCCAAATGGTTGATATACCATCGTTTGGCGAAAAACTTGGTCTCCTTGGCGATGCGTTCCCAAATCTTATGCTCGACGTTGTGGGCGCGCAACACAATCATGGCTTTGGAGTGCTGGCGGATGGTATCCACATAAGGCGCCATGTAAAGCATTTCCAATTGCACCACGTCAAACTGCTCTTTCTCAAGCACTTCGACAAGCCGTTCCTTGAAATTGTCGGAGATGAAACGCTCCACATGGTACGACCTTTTGGTAAACAAATTCAAGAAGGCTTTCAGCGGTCGTATGCTCAGGTCGACGTCGATCAGCTCGATGCCGGTCTTGCGTTTGTATTCGTCGGGGATGTCGCTTTCCTTGACGTTGAACTTCTCGCTGTTGATGGCTAATATCTTGACCTGATGCCCCGCTTCGAGCAGTCCGGTGATGATGCTGTTCATCGCCATGGGACCGCCTTCGGAGGCAGGGTAGGGGGGCTTGTTGCAGAGCAGGAGGATTTTCATGGGTAAAGGTTTTAGTTTGTTGGGTTCGGCCCTTCGACAGGCTCAGGGACCTTATGCCGTTGAGCTTGTCGAAACGCCGCAACTATCGATTTGTCTGTGTGTTTGATTCAACCTTGGCTTTTTTGCGTTTCTTGAATACCCTTTGGAAGAATTTCTTCCAGCTGTCGCTGTCGAAGAGGGCCGCATCGGTGGTGGCCTTGAAGGTGAAGAACAACCCGATGGGCAACAGCACGAGCGAAGAGAGCCATACGCCGAGGAACATGTTGAGGTCGCCAAAGACGGCCATGCGCTCGGCAATGGTGGAGACGAGGTGGTAGATGATGAAGAACACCACCGAGATGACCACGGGCAGGCCCAAGCCACCCTTGCGGATGATGCTGCCCAAAGGTGCCCCGATGAAGAAGAAGATGATGCAGGCGATGCTCAGCGTGAACTTTTTGTGCCACTCTTTCCTGTGCTTGTTGATGTTCTCGGTTTGCGACTTGAGGTCGATTTTGTTGAAGGCGATGTTGTCTTTGGCGTTTTGCGCACTGGCCGAGGCCATGTTGGCGATGGCGGTGCGGGTCGCTTCGTCGTAGCGGCCAAGCAATGGCCAGTGCAGGACGGCGATGCTGTCGGGCATAAGGCTGTCTGCTACGATGCTATCGGCCACGATGGTGTCGGCAATAAGGCTATCGGCCACGATGATGTTGGCTTGATCCACGGCTTCCTTCGGAGGGTTGGTTTTCAGGCTGTTGTAGTTGGCCCATCGTCGGGCGAAGCCTTGGGTGAAGGCCTCTTGCTTGCCGTCAAACCGCCGTTCGAGCGAGTCGAGCGCGGTGGAGAGCTGCCGTATGTTCATCATCTGCTGGTACGACTTGTACATCTCCTCGTCCGACCGTGTCATGTCGAACGACGCGAGGCTGAACTTGATTTGTTCCTGCTTGAACGACATGCGCTCGAAAGGCCGTTTCTCCTTGTAGTTGTCGGTGGTGATGTCGGTGTAGTTGTAGCCGTCGTAAAGCGTGAAGATGATGCTCCGTTGGTTGGGACTCATCGACATCATGCCCGAGTCGGCGCTGATGATCTTGGTGTTGCCAAGGCGGTCGGTGTGGTCGTAGATTTTCACCCCGTAGATGCTGCTACCGTCCTTGCCTTTCTTTTCCACGTAAATCACATAATTGTCGATGTCCTTGTAGAACACACCCTCCTTGATGTTGAAGGCCAATTTCTGCCGCTGCACGTCGGTCAGCAGGGTGCGCCATTTGAGCGTGGCAATCGGGATGAGGCTGTTGGAGATGAAGAATGCCAACACACTGAGCGTCAATGCGAAATAGAGCAGCGGACGCATGGATTTCCACATGGAGATGCCCGAGGCTTTCATGGCCACCAACTCGTAGTGCTCGCCGAGGTTGCCATAACACATCAGCAGAGCCAAAAGCAACGCCAAAGGCAGCGACATGGGGATGGCAGTGATGGAGGTGTAGAAAAGAAGCTCTGCTATGATTTTGAGTTCCAGACCTTTGCCAACCAAATCATCGACATAGAGCCACACGAACTGCATCACCCACACGAACACGACGATGAAAAAGGTGAGGAAAAAGGTGCCCAAAAAAGACTTGGTGATATAGCGGTAAAGTTTCTTCATTGCAATAATAACGCTGCAAAGGTAGAAAAATTTCCTCCTTTTAAAGTGGGCTCTTGGGTTTTTTCTATCTTTGCCCCCAATTTAGTCAACAAAGTCCAACAAGCCTCGCGTCTCGCAGTCTTGCGTCAAAATACAAACAAATATGGAAAACCAGGATTTCTACAAAGGGGTCAACCTCGCCATCACGGTCAGTGACAAAGAAGGTAACGTGTTGTACCAAAACGACAGCTCCATCGAGGTGAACGGCGATGTGCGTGGCCGCAACATGATGGGTTGCCACAACGAGCGTTCGCAGCAAATCATCCGCCACCTCGTGAACGATGCCGCCACCAATGCCTACACGATTTCGAAGAAAGGCAAGAAGAAATTGATTTACCAAACGCCATGGTACGAGGACGAGGCCAAGCAAGCCGTGGGCGGCCTGATTGAGTTTTCAATCGTTTTGCCCGAAGAGATGCCGCATTACGATAGGGGATAGTGCAACGTTGTGTTGCTCTATACCGCTTTTTTACACACCCTGCACGCAAGCTCGCTTTGCGCTATCGTCCTATTTTCTTGATTTTTGCCTTTGTTTTCGGAAAAATGTATAACTTTGCACCCAGAACGCAAAACCCAACGGACATGTTTGACGAGAGACGCGAACGCTACATCAACCCTTACACC